>CAZBBE010000048.1:0-10738 GCA_964489755.1 uncultured bacterium
ACTCTTTGTTTACCAAACCTATCTGACAATCCTCTGGTAGCGGTAAACACTCCTCCCTTTGGATCCGCAATATCCTGACCATAAATGACCATTTTCTTATTATGTTCCATTTCTTCATTTAGAGCATGATTGATGGCATCAATTATAACAATTTTATCGCCAACATTCTTCGATTCCTGGTTTTCATTCTTCTGTATTGAATTAGAGTAAACATGAGATAAGGCAGTATCTCTATCAGGATGGTCCTGTTCCTCTGCCCATTCCGCATCGTTATTAATGTCAGTTTGTACTTTATTTTTTATCGCTTCAAACTGTTCTGAACTGATGATCCCTGCATTGACACAGGTGTTTTCAAATTTTTTAATGGGGTCTTTTTTACGATCCTCTTCTAATTCGTCTTTGGAGCGATATTTCCTTTGGTCATCTGAAGAAGAATGAGGAAGGAGCCGTACTACATGAGAGATAATGACTACGGGACCTTTCAGTTTTCGTCCCCGTTCAGAAGCTTCCTTAAATGCCAAATAAGATTCGAAAAAATCCGTACCGTCAATGTCATAACGAGCAAGATTCTGATAACCAGATACCATGGAATAGATGGAGGATCCGGATATCTGTTCACTCTTATGCACACTGATAGCATAGTTATTGTCCTCCACGTGAAAAATAACGGGCAGCTTTTCTCTGCTTGCCCAATTCAATGCTTCATGAAAGTCCCCCTGACTGGTTGTTCCTTCTCCGCAGGATACATACACGATGGATTTGTTCTTTTCCCATTTACAGGTCATCCCGCATCCCACTGCCTGCAGAAACTGAGTCCCTGTTGGACTTGATTGACTCACAATTTTCAATTTTCTATGCCCATAATGTTGAGGCATTTGCCTTCCGCCTGAATTAGGATCATCATTCTTGGCAAAAAAACAGAGCAGTTGTTCTCTTGCAGTCATTCCCAATCCCAAACAAAAAGCTGCGTCCCGATAATAAGGATATGCCCAATCTTCCCCAGGTCTCATAACTTCTGCGGCTGCCAACTGCGCAGCTTCATGCCCGGAACAACCAATATGAAAAAAACTTTTTCCCTGCTTCAGCATGATAAGCATTTTCTCATCTAAGGTTCTTGCAACAACCATTTTCCTGTAAACGGATAATAAATCTTTTTTTATAAATCCGTGTAAACGACCCATTATACTTCCACTACTTTCGGCTGAAATATATTTGGAAAAACAGAAACTAAAACTTTTTTGACTTCGCTCATGTCCTGTTTTTCCCTTAAAATATTTTCCATAGAATTGATTCCATAATTAAAGATTCCACAGGGGATAATGCTGTCATAATAGCTTAAATTTGTATTAACATTTAATGCAAAACCATGCATGGTTACCCATCTGGAAATTCGTACACCCAATGCAGCAATTTTTTCATCTCCCACCCAAACGCCGGTTAATCCATCCTTCCTGTCTGCTGAAATTCCAAATCTGTCCAAAGACCGAATGATCACTTCTTCCAAGGAACGCATATACCAGCTAATGCTCATTTTATAATTATGTAAATCTATAATAGGATAGCCCACAAGTTGTCCCGGTCCATGAAAGGTGATGTCTCCCCCCCGTTCAATATGAAACAGTTTTACATCCTCAGGATAATTTTGGAGAAGATGATTTTCATCAGCGTTTTTCCCAAAGGTATATACCGGCTCGTGCTCAACCAACAATAATGTATCTTCAATTTTATTCTCTATTCTTTTAATCTGTAATTTTTTTTGTAATTCCCAGGTATTCTTATAGGAAGAAACTCCTAAATCTTGAACTTGTAGCATCATTGGTGCACACCCTGTCCCATAGCATCCAGAGCCGCTTCCATGATAGCTTCCGACAAAGTGGGATGAGCATGGACGGTCGTGGCTAATTCATACCAGGTAGATTCCAGAGCTTTTGCCATCCCCAGTTCAGCGATCATTTCTGTTGCCTCAGATCCAATAATATGAGCTCCCAGCAATTCACCATACTTATTATCAAACACAAGTTTAACAAATCCATTTGTATTACCAGTTGCCATGGCTTTACCGCTTGCATTAAAATTAAATTTACCAATTTTTATTTCATGACCTTTTTCTTTAGCCATTCTCTCTGTAAGTCCAATGGATGCCACCTGAGGTTGACAATACGTACATCCGGGAATATTTGAGTAATCCACGGGGATAGTATCTTTTCCTGCTGCATGTTCTGCTGCTATATTCCCTTGAGCAGATGCCACATGTGCTAACCACGGGGGTCCTGTAACATCACCAATAGCATAAATATTTGGAATTGAGGTTTGATTAAATTCATTAATGGTAATCGCACCTTTGTCCACGGCAACTCCAATATCCTCCAGCCCAATATTTTCAATATTTCCGGTCACTCCCACGGCAACCAGTGCAATATTTCCTTCTATAATTTCATTTCCCTCTTTCCGTTCCAGATGTACTTTTACTTTTGACTTTAAGGCAGAAATTTTTGAGACTCTCGAGCCAGTATAAATATTGATTCCAGCTTTTTTAAAAATTCTTTTCAATTCTTTGGATATATCCTCATCCTCTGCTGGTGCAATTCTTGGGAGCATTTCGATGAGATGGATTTCAGTTCCATATTCATTAAAGAAATAGGCAAACTCAACCCCTAATGCACCGGAACCAATGATAACCATTTTTTTAGGAATTTTATTCAGGATCATTGCCTCTTTGAAAGAAATAATTTTTTCCCCATCCAATTCCATCCCCGGGAATGCAGAGGGACGACCTCCTGTTGCAAGGATTATTCTATCTGCTTCAATCATCTCAATAGATCCGCCATTCGATATTTCTAAGGTTGTTTGAGAAATGAGTCTGCCTTCACCTTTTATATGTGTGATTTTATTTTTCTTCATCAAGAAAGCGATACCCTTTGACAATTGATTCGCAACTTTACGGCTTCTTTCAATTGTAGTCCCAAAATCAATAGTATATTTTGGAATATTTATTCCGTACCGCGCCGCATTCTTAATATAATGAAAAATTTCAGCATTTTTAAGCAAAGCCTTTGTTGGGATACATCCCCAGTTCAGACAGATTCCACCCAAACGATCTTTATCTATAATCACAGTATTCAATCCCAATTGCGCTGCCCTTATTGCAGCTACATATCCACCGGGACCAGCGCCCAAGACAGCTAAATCAAATTTTGCCAAAATTCCACCTAAAAATGTTTCATTCCTATAATGCTTAAAAATTCAGACCTTGTTTCTGCTAAATCCCGAAACTGACCAAGCATAGCTGATGTAGTTGCAAAACTGTTTTGCTTTTCCACTCCGCGCATTTGCATGCATAAATGTCTTCCTTCCATAACGACACCTACACCGATAGGATTAAGAATATCCATGAGGGTTTCGGCAATCTGGCTGGTGAGTCTTTCCTGAACCTGGAGTCGTTGTGAAAATGCATCAACGATTCTTGGAATTTTAGATAATCCAATGATATGTTTGTTGGGCAAATATCCCACATGACAGCGTCCAAAAAAAGGAATCAAATGGTGTTCACACATGCTGAAAAATTCGATATCCCGCACCACAACCATTTCACTACAATCTTCTTTAAAAATAGCGCCATTGACGATTTTCTGAACATCTGCATCGTAACCCTGTGAAAAGAAAACCCAGGCTTTCGCCACCCGGGAGGGGGTTTTTAATAGTCCTTCTCTTTTCGGGTTTTCGCCGATCTCTTCCAATAAAGAGTGTGTTATCTTTTTGAGTTGTTCATGGTCTTTCATAGGCTAATCCTTCTTGATTTGATAGGGAGCAATATCGATTTTCCCTTTTAAAAGATAAATAACTACATAAATAATTGGGGTATCTAATAATGCCATCAGCATCTTGAAAATCCAACCATCAATAATAGCTGACAATATTTGGTCTGTATCCCAAACGCCAACAAAGAGTATAGAGATTACTAGTGTTGTATCAATTAATTGTGAAGCTATGGTCGAACCATTATTTCTTAGCCAAAGATGCTTACCATTTGTTAGTTTTTTCCAAAAGTGAAAAATCCTTACATCAATAAACTGTGCAAATAAATATGCAATCATAGAAGCTGTAATAAGTCTCCAGGCATTTTGAAAGACTGCATTGTAAGTAGAATCATCTACGATTGAATTAGGTATAGAATTGAATTGTGCTCCAAGCCATAGAAACGATAACACAAATATTGATGCGACAAACCCTGAGAATACGACCATGTTGGCTTTTTTTTGGCCATAAATTTCTGATATTAAATCTGTAACTAAGAAAGTTAAAGGGTAAGGTAGTATGCCAGCAGATACAATGAAAACTTTAAAACCTAAATTGACAGTTACAAACTTATTTGCTATTAGATTACAAGTAACCAGAGATGCTATAAAAATCCCTAACAAAATTATATAAAATCGATCCTTTAAATTCATTATTCTTCAGGTCCGTAATAATCTGTTTTAATTGTAGGAGTTTCAATTAAACGAATGCGATGTAACTTAGCCCTCTCGAGTTTTGGTGAAATCTTCTCCCAAATAAAAACAACAAGATTTTCAGATGAAGGCTGCTTATCTACAAACCAGGAAATATCCTTCTCAATTTGGGAATGATCCAGAACATCGATAACATTTTCCTGTACCATTTTTTTTAAATGACTCAAATCAACAACAAATCCTGTTTCCGGATTCACAGCACCTTTTACTGTCACTTCAAGGATATAATTATGACCGTGTACTTTAGCGTCTTCCTTGAAGATCTTAACGTTTTTCTCTTTGCTCCAATCTGCATGCCCATACTGATGAGCAGCACAAAAATTAAAGGTTTTAGTTAAAAATTGCATACTTTATATTTGTATAATACAAACATATTATTTTACGGAAATTACATCGGAAAATAAAGGGTACAAATGTGTATTTATTCAAATATTTACCGAAGGGCAGAAAGTTGCTAAAACACATTCTATGCATTTAGGTCTTCTGGCAATGCACACTTTTCTACCATGGTCAATAATCATGTGAGTGAGTTTCACCCAATCTTTTTTATTAAAAATACTCATCAATTCAACCTCAATTTTATTTGCATCCTTTTCTTTTGTAAACCCCAATAAGTTCATGATCCGAATCATGTGAGTGTCAATAACCATCGATGGGATTCCATGGATTTCTCCCAAAACGCAATTTGCTGTTTTGCGTCCAACACCGGGGAGCTTGATCAATTCTTCCATTGTATCCGGGACTTTTCCATTGAACTCTTCCACGATCATTAAACTGGATCCCTGAATACTCTTTGCCTTTTGGTTATGATATCCGCAGGATTGAATATCAATCGATAATACATTCACATCACAAAATGCAAAGTCCTCCGGTTTTATATACTTTTTAAAAAGATCTATAGTCACAATGTTCACCCGATGATCAGTACATTGTGCAGATAAAATTGTAGCAACCAATAATTCATGAGCGCTTTTATAATTAAGAGAACATCTTGAATCCGGGTATGTCTGATATAATATTTTCGTTATTTTATATGCACGTTCAAGTTTTCCGGCTTTGGACTCTCTCATTAATTATTGATAAATGTTTCTATGTTTTTAATCAAGGATGATTTGGATAAAATCATCTTACATCCCGCTTTTTTGAATACAGTATGTTGATCTTTTAAAACCTGTTTCATAAATCCAATTATCCGTGCATTTTTATTTTTACTGGCAAGTTTTCTAATAAAGTTTTCATTACCAATGTCTCTATCATCTAAATCCACAATCAATAATTGAGTTTTATCCATAATATCTGATGAAGTTTCACAAAATGTAAATCTTAATTCAAATTCACTTAGTTTTTCAGAGATTTTAGTTCCAAATTCAAAATCCTTGATAAATAATCCAACATTCATTTCAAATCAATTCCGGAATTAAATTATAATTGAAAACAGTTGTATTCTTGGTAATTTCATATTCTTCCTGTATAATTTTCAACTTTTGTTTTAGACTGTCCACATCAATATCTCTCTGAACTCCACTGTAATCATTGAATTTTTCCAGACATTTTCTCATTAGGCTTTTAGCACCTTTCAAATTGCCGTTTTCTAAATGAACAAAACTAACAGATAATTGAATCAGACCCTGAATGAAGCGTTTGTCTTCTAAATAAAAATCTGACCACAAATCTTCCCAAAACTCATGAGCAACATAAAAGTGTCCATTGTGATATGCTTCCAATCCCTTTAAAAATAACTCCTCTTTTTTTTGAACTTCATTCACTGATGTTCACCGTTTCTTTCAAGCAATAATGCTTACCGTCAAACTGAACGGTTGCTGCCTGATGCACAGGATCATGCTCAAAAAAAATAATCCATTCTTCATTTACAATTCTCGGTAGGATTTCACTTTTCTCCTGAACGGTTTGAACGGGATGAATATCATAAGCCATGACCCAAGGCAGTGGAATATGAGCTGCCATTGGAATTAAATCAGCCATATATATCAATTTTCTTGCTGAATCTTCTACAATAGGATGCATTAATCCCGTTGTATGACCATATGTCAATTTCTGTGTAATTCCAGGCAGGAACGGTTCCCTGCCATCCACAAAATGTATCAATCCATTCTCAAGCAAAACGGTCCAATCATCAGCCATAAAACTCCCCTGGTCTTTTTCACTGGGAGAATTTGCCAATTCCCAATTTTCATTTTGTATCCAATACTTAGAATTTGGAAAAACAGGTTCCAGTTTACCGTCTACACGTTTTGTATTCCCTCCCACATGGTCAAAATGCAGATGAGTGCAATACACATCGGTAATGTCTTCCGGTGTAAAACCATAATTAGCCAAGGACCTCTCCAGATTCATATTGTTCAATTCAATACGATAGATATCCTTGAATTTTTCCTGCCATTTTGTACCGTTGCCAGTGTCCACAATAATTTTATGATCATCGCTGACTAATAATAGGGAACGTGTTACCATTGAAATCCGATTATACTGATCAGCAGGGGCTTTTTTTCCCCACAGTGGTTTAGGAATGATCCCAAACATAGCACCGCCGTCTAACGCAAATTCGCTGGTTTCTATGCTGTAAAGTTGATATTGTCCTATTTTCAAAATTTCTTTAAATATTTTTTAATCTTTGTTCAATTAATCCTAATGTGTTTTCGGGAGCATCCTTGCAAATCATCCTTAATGAATCCAGAAAGACTAATTTTTTCCCTTTTGTAAAGATGTTTTCAGTTTTATTTATTATGGATTCTGCAATATTTACGAAATAATTTCCTCCGGAATTCCGAAATGAAACTAATTTTTCAGGATGTAAATCCTTTAATTTTTGGCTTGTTGGATTCCATTGTTTTGAGGCTATCCAATTACAAACTGATTTTTTAAAACTTCCTGTACGAACATAATTCGAATGATATAATCTATAAGCTGAGTTGAATTGATTTGAAATTATTTTGCTTTTTGATTTTAAAGTATTTACAAAATATTTTTCAATATTAATTGTAGTGTCCTGTTGATAAGGTGCGAAATTAACAGACCTTATCTGTTTTAAAAAACATATAATAAATTTCCAGCTTTCCTCTTTGGTAAAGTGTCTAAATGCAAAGGCTCTTAAAAGATGGTAGGAAAAAATACCATACCTGGTAAAGTCATGTAAAGATATGTTGACCAAGCTTTCCAATATTGCTTGAGGGCTGTCAGCTAAAATGAATAATTTTGCTGCTTCTTCCTCAGCTTGTTTTAATTTCCTCTGTAAAATTAAGTCTTCCAGATCCATTATAAAGACACTTGTTGTCACACCCTTCGATTTGATTTTATTTAACCTATTTTCATCATTCTTTCTCAAAGATTTACCCATAAAATAGTCTTTGCCAAATTTCATTAAAATTCTACTTGGATTCTTCCTAACATCACCTAAAATATTTTTTAGAGAATTGATTACGACGATAGGGTGATTTTGAGGATGTCCGATATGATGAACAGTTGCTGCCTTAAGCAGGAGAGATTGCAGGAACTCAATGATTCCATCAGTTGTTGGATGATTTTCTGAGAAAGAAGAACTCATAATCATCTAATTTTGGAATTTATTAAAAATTGTTGTACCAGATAATTGTATATGATTGATTTGGAATAAATGAAATATATTCTATTTCAAATAGATCATTTTACGGCTCATTACAACAGGTGCATAAGGCTCCAATATTGCAAGAAGAGTTACAAAATAAACACCACTGGAATGACTATTTCCCTGCCATACATAACTGTATTGTCCTGGTATTAAATTTTCGTTATCCAAGTAAATTGACTCAATATGACCGGCTGCATTTAAAACATACAGACTGATGGTTGACTGCTTTAACAAATCAAACTTAATGGATGTTTCAAGATTGAATGGATTCGGGTAGTTTTGATAGAGTGCAAACAATTCCGGGATTATTGTGTTTCCATTATCTTTTTTTTGTGTATGATTTTTCAATCCTATGGTAGATACAGAAGTTTGTTCCCAAATTAAATTATCAGGATTCCTTGCCCAAATGGTCTTTGAAAGTGTGGTCATTGGAAAACTTTCCTTTTTTTGCTGAAAAATTGATGACTCAAGGCCAGTATCCAGATGAATCCAAATTATTCCGTTTTCCTTTATGGGAATATAAAACTGGCTATCAACAATGGTAGGCTCGAAAGATAATGGAGGTGTATACGTCCAGGTTTCTGTTGAATTAACTATTATTCTAACCGGATCAATTACTTTAGTTTCATGAAATAATTCAATGGACAAAGATTGAGATAGGGGATCAAACATTAATTCATTCAGTCGGATCGGTTCATCGACTTCCGGAATGATGAACGTATTTTCAAGATTAGAGTTTATAATGAATTCATTTCTTAAAGAGATTGCAATTATTTCTGATTGTGAATGATCTATCATTAATTTCTGTACGGGAATTCCATCTATAGCCATACTGCATTCATACCAATTCTCAGGAATTATGACTGACAATATGCTCCCGGGAATTATGTCATCGGGAAATGGGACTGTTATGGAATTCCCATTAGAATTAATGGTGATTTCCATCTCAAAAAGGTGTTCCGGATTGAGTACTGTTAAATCAATCCAATGACGATCATCATCAATTCTAATCCACGAGACCCTCACAGGATGTTGTTCTTTTAACAATGCCAATTCATCCTTGAAAGATGAAAACAAAACATTTATTCGGTCCTCAATAAGATACATACCTTTTTCTACTTTTTGATCCCATTCCTGAGGGGTCATGGAAAATATATTTTTGAAATAAGGGTTTAACATCTCTAATTCATGAGTAACCTGTTCTGAAATATTTTTCCAGAATTTATTCTCTAAAATTGGTTCCATCTTAAAAATATCATCTACAGGTAAATTTTCGAGCCATGGGAATTTTCTCTGGGAACCTAATGTAAATAATGATGAAAGTCTTTTAATATTGAACCCTATTGGAAATATTTTGGATCTTGTGATTTGCCTTCCAACCAATGCGGTTATGAGTTCCTCGCAATTTTTTATGTTTTCATGTTTGAATTGATTTAAAATCATTTTTTGATTATTATTCATTTTCAACGGCCTACCGAATGGAGGAGTATCTAATTCACTGGACCATGAATGACCATCGTTTTCATGATAGACAAGTTTATAAAAATAACGGTTTTTTGGCGAAACATCTGTATCCAAATAGCGATTTGGAGTAACAGGGAATTTTATTAGAAAGTGGAAAGAGTCTCTCAAAGATTGAGTCCTTAATAAAATAAGAGAATCAATCTCAGGTGGGTCAGAAAAACTCCACAATATTAAATTTGATTCTATACCGGGGAAAACCGCACCATGAATTTTATTCTGGTTTTGGAAAGATTGTGCATGTTCTTGGCAAATGAACAAAATCAGTAAAATATTTAATGTCTTTATACTTTGAATCATGAATCATTGATAATGATGGGAAAGTTTCAATGTATATATCATTCTGTGCAAGGATTTTCCAGTCCCCTTATGTGACAAATTTTTCTGGTTATTGGTGTATTTTGTTTAAAATCAAAATTTACCATATAAACCCCTGTAGGATAATCCTTTAGATTTAGTTGTATTATATCCTCATTTTGTAAAAGTGTATAATTTCTTTCGAAAGTGGATGATCCTTTCACATCAATTATAGACAGTTTCACCTTTAAATCAGGTGGATTAATTAATGTAAAAGAAACCATTTTATCACATGGATTCGGATATCCATTTGAAACGAGAAATACGGAATCAGACGGTGTCCCAGTCTGGTCGTAAATAAATGCTGCGAACGCATCAACAATACCCCAACCGTATGTATTATCGGGAGTGTTTGACTGATCTGCAGTGTTCAAAATTGCATTTCTAATTTGAGCAGGAGTCCAGTGGGGATGAGCTTCCAAAAGGAGCGCACATGTACCAGAAACCAACGGTGCAGCCAGAGAGGTCCCTATTCCAGTTCCGTAAGAAGTTGTTGAAATTGCTGTTGCTGAAAAGGTTCCATTTCCTTGTGCGCACACTTCTGGTTTAATTCGTCCATCTGCAGTTGGGCCCCGTGAACTGAAAGAAGAAATAATTTCGTTTTCATCCACAGCACCGCAAGAAATAACATCAAACGCATCTGCTGGTGCAACAATTCCACCTGGACCTGAGTTCCCCACTGCGGTTACAACGACCATTCCCAATTCTATTGCAATATTGACTGCCT
>CAZBBE010000049.1:0-9890 GCA_964489755.1 uncultured bacterium
CTGATCTCCTGGAAAACAATTACATCCGGAAGTATGTCAGAAATGATTTCGGTAATATAATTCACTGTGTAACTGCTCAAAGGGAACTCTTTTACATTCCAGGTCATCACTTCCAAACCATCCCAACTATTTTCGTATGGGATTGACCAGAGATTTTGTGGTGGTTCTACCTGCACTGTATCCGCAGGAGGACAATCCTGACTATACAAAAACGTATAGAATATCACAATAACCACCAATATTATTTTATTAGTGTTACTCATCTTAATCTTCTAATTCTGCAGTGATATTACCAACATGGATTTTTCTGTGATTCAATAATTTTGTTTTCTCGTATTTTTCTAAATTTTGCGATTCGCTTTCTGTAAGAAGTTTTAATTGACCAAGCAGAAGCATTGTTGCAACAGAGTTAGCTCGCTGGTTTCCATCCAACACTTTTAATGCTATTCCAATGACACTCCCATCTTTCTTGCGGATGCCCAATCCTCTTACTGCCTCCCCTCCAACTTTCGTTACTGCTCGACCGGACATGGCTTCCATAAAATCTGTATCAAATCGTTTTCGCCCTGCAACCAGATAAGGGTGTGTGACCATTGCATCATATAATCTGGATAAAACCGGGTAATCCCCAGAAGCTAGTTTTTGGAATAATATTGCAATGCTATGAAGCGACAAAAAAGGTGTTGGAGCACTGCATCCGTCAGTTCCAAAGATAAATCCTGATTGTCCAGTATATTGCTCCAAAGCAGAAACAATTTTTTTCTGTACCGGATTCTGTAATTGTATGTATTCATTCAAATTACAGCCCAAATGTTTAGCTGTTGCAAGCATTCCTGCATGTTTTCCGCTACAGTTATTATGCAATGGATTAAAATCCTTGCCATCCCTCAACAAAGAAATTTGAGTATTTTTATCATAAGGTGAATGAACACCACACTTATAATAAGAAGGGTCCATATCAATTTTTTTCAGTATTCCTGAAATGGTTGAGGTATGGATTTTTTCTCCGTTGTGTGAAGCGCATAAAACCGCTAATTCCTTTTCATTAAATCCGAACGCATCCGCGGCCCCTGTTTCTACACAAACAGATGCCTGAAAGGGTTTTAATGATGAACGAATACAGGTTTTATAATGAGGGTCGCCGGATGAAAACAAGATCTCACCATTAGAATCTACAACCACTCCATAAACTTGGTGGACACTCTCAATTTCTTCCTCCCGGGACACCACACATTTAATGATCAAAATATTATCTCAATTACTCTTATTTTAATACATCTGAAACAAAACAAAACTGAAACCCTTTTTGTATCATTTCAGGTATATATTTTTCCAATACAGAGAGGGTTAACTCCCTGGCATGACCAATACCAATGGCAAAACCTTCTGACTCAGCTATCAGTCCCAATTCTTCTAATTGTTCTGTCACATACATCTCTTCCAGTTCATTATCTAAAAATATGTTCCGATGTCCAGTTTTAACTTGAAGTTTTTGCATCGACTCTTCAGCTTTCGTTTCTGGACTCGTTCTTGAATCCAGAAAATATTTGTCCTTCGTTTTTAATGTTTGACCAATACTCTCCATCACCCATTCCATTTCTGTTATCTTGGAGCCCTGATGGTTATTCATCCCAATCGCTTCAGGGATTTCATTAAATACTGTCAGGATTTCGTTTTTTATCTCAAATGGAGTCATGGAGGAATGGATCATATAGAATTCTTTACCTTCCGTTTTCTCATGAGATTCCATGGGCATATGAACCAGCACCTCAAATCCTTTTGAATGAGCCTCCCTGGCAAATTGACTGCTGTAATTATGCCCAGGGATAACAGCGTAACTTATCTGTATATTTAGAGTTAAAAACCCGTCAATGACATGATCATTACGGTAACCAAAATCATCAATAACAATAGCAATACACGGTTTTTTCTCTTTCAGTTCGTTCAGCGATTCAACCGGAGAAAGGGTTTGCCTCTCGCCATTTTTATTAGCCAGAATCCATCCTAAAATCAAAACCGGAAACACACTCCCCATAATTCTGAAAAATAAACGGTAGTTACCCCATTTGAGTTTTTTCGATCTCATGGCAGCAGAACAACAAGCTCCAAAACCTGAGAAATACCTAATTGATGGTCACCCAACTGGAAGCCATATTGAATTTGATACATCCCAATTAAAAAGGAAATTCCACCCGAAATCTGCGTAACATTTTTCGTGATATGGGATGCAAGTGACAGGTTAAAATATTTCCAGGAAAGAGCATTGTTAGCAGAAAAAATATAATTATCCAGAGACGGAACAAAACCGCCCGCAAACGAAAAGGTGTTCAGAGATTGATTAAAAATAGTCTGGTGTGTCACAATAAGATTTCCGCTCGTAGGCAGTGCAGGTTTTTCATCAATGTATGGTGACATAAATCCAAGATGAGCCAGAGAAAAACCAATCTTCCAATTTCGGTAAATTGGCCTCAGTATGGAAATGTTTCCCGACATTCCTGAAGCAGAATGAGTATGTATTCTCAAATGGACCATCCGTAATAGTACTGCAGTTTGAAAATCGTTGTACTGAAATTGAAATCCTCCGGTAACATTCAGACCAAATGCAGAGTAAAAACTCAGTGGCTCATCAGATGGCGCCTCGCCTCTTAACTCCAGATTTTCAAATCCTCCATATTTAAATCGCAGTAGACCCTGACCCCCAAATAAAGGGCTTGAGATCCCTACAGACACAACGGAAAACCCTCCGTACCAATCATTGTGACTTACAGAAAGACTCGTCCTCCCCATCCGGTTTTCCGGAAAATAAATCAAGGCACTTTGGGTTCCAAATTTTATTTCGTCAACACAACCGGGGACATTTACAAATTGTGAACCGACACCCTTTAGTCCGCTTACGCTTAAAAAGAAGGTAATCCCTATTATGGAGTGAAATTGCAATTTATTTCCCATTTTAAAAACTAAACGAGGACGAAATAACATGAGTTACACCATTAAATTTCTGCGCTTCATCCATTACAGCAGAATAATCCAGAGTGACACCATAATCACCTAAATCAAAATAGGTATATCCAAACCCAATTCCAAATCGTTCTTCTCCAAAACCAGACCTTAATTTAACATTTTCATTTAAATAATATTCTATGCCTCCGTTCAACCGCTTTTCTAATAACAGTGAATTGTTGGTAATTATTTCAACATCACACAATACCTGGAAATTTTCATTCCTTGTTTTAATTCCTGTTCTATAAATCACCGGGAAATCTTCATAGTAAATTGTCCCTGTTTCATCAAAGATGGCATTGGTTTTCCATTTATACTTGGCATTGAGGTTTTGGACTACACCACCGAATTGGACAAAATCATTCAGTTTATATAGGAAACCTAAATCCACTCCAACCGCGGTTCCCCTTAATTTTTTATCATAAATAGGGAGGGTGTGAGTCATTATTTTCACATTGAGTCCAAAAGCGAACCTTCCGGAAAAATTTTGAGCAAAGCTCAAAACAAAAGCATTTTCTCCCGTGCTTAATCTTCCGGAATATTCTCCCAGTGAATTCCTCTCTTCAATATGATTCACACCGGCATGAATCCATGCGATCCCTATTCCCGCTGTAGGAGGTAATTCCATGGTGATTCCAACACAGGATAATTGTCTATTTAAAGATAAAATCTGGTGCCCTGCGGTACCGTGTCTTTGCTCTAAAAATGCAGTTCCTGCGGGATTGTACACTCCTGTCAATCCAAAATTTGAATCTGCTGTTAGAGCACTCCCAAGACTTACCGCTCTGGCGGTAGTTCCCATCCGCATGAATGAACCGGGGAATCGGGCAAAATCCTGTCCGTTAAGCATCGATGAAAGAAAAAAGCCTCCCATTAAATAAAACAGGCGAGTAGAAAATTTATTTTTCATTGTACAACAATCACTTTTATCCAATGATCCCGCCAACCTCCATCAGGAGTTAAATAATTGTTTAATTCCAAATGAACAAAATAAACTCCATTCGCTACCAAATACCCGCTATTATCTTTTCCATTCCACTTGAGCTCTCCACCATCAATATTCCGGTCATACAATCTTGATAAAACTTTTTCCATGGCAAAATTATATACAGATATATTTGCTTTATCTATAGCTTGAGCTCCCGCAGAAAAACGAATATACCCATTTCCATCTATAACATTATCCACTGAGGGTGAGAATGGATTGGGATAAGCAAATACTTTATTTTGATCTGTTTCAACCCGAAAAATATCCCAGGTAATTTCATCAGAGTTTTTTAGTCTTGCCAACCCGTCCGGTGTACCAACCCATAGAGTTTTGTTTGGGAAATATGATCTATCATCAACTACTGCTGTGTATACTTCATTTGTGAGGATTTCCTGATTGTAAAATTCAGTATGCTCTACCATGGGTTGATATCTCGCCCACACTAACGGATCGTCAGGATGATGAACAATTGTTTTCCAGAGTCCACTTCCTGAACATACAAATACAAGCGAATCAAATGCGGACACATTATACACTCTCTCCCCTAAGAGTGTAGTTCGCCAAGTATCTCCATCATCCGTTGTAAAACTTACACCTCTTTGTTCACCGGGACTGTTGGCGTTCATGGTCGCTGCCCAGATGACTCGATGACCATTCCAGACCTGCAATCCCAAATCCACTACAAAATTCCCGGATAAATTATGGTATTGGAAGGAATAGTGCATCCAATCCACACACCCGTTTTCTCCCAAAATCCCCCTGTTTATTCCGTTTGCAGTTCCTGTCCATACTGTGTCTCCATACGTAATAACGGAGAACGCTTTATGATTATGATTACCTCCATTTCCGGGGTCCCGTGGGTTCAGAAAAAATCCTGCGATGACATTTAAACTGTCATCAAAAATAGTTTCATCGCAAGTAAGTAAATCAAGTTGATGGTCTTCTGGAAGCGGAACCGGAGACCATGTTGCATTTTCGCTTGAGAGAGAATCTAAAGGAATTCGTCTCAATCCTCCTGCCCAGCTGGTGATCCATGCATAATTTGAGGTGACCGCTAAATCATAGGTGATATTATTGTAGTGAGTGGTTATAGGCAACATTTCAAAAAATCCGGTTCCAATAGGCTGGAGGATGGAAGCATCCTGCGAATCTTCGATGGGCTGGGTGTGGTGAACCCACTCATTCGTCCCATCATTATAAAATATTCCCGTTCCAAAATTCCCTAATTCATCTCCTGATGCACCGGCGAACACAAGATATTCTTCATGAGCTGCAATCCCTGAAATTCCATCATACATAAGTTGGATACTTTCATTTTTCATAGTCAATGTGTCTAAAGTGTAAATGGTCAGGGAATCTTCCATGTAAGAAATTCCTCTTCCGGTTCCAAGCCATATTCTAGATTCTCCCTGTAAAATAATTTCACTGATACCATTGCTTTGCAAGCCTCCCGTGAGTGATTTCGCCGTACGGTGAATTGGTTCAAATTCATATATTTCAGGAAAAATATTTTGCGGACGGATTTCTGTTAACAATAAAAAAATAAAGAGCAAAAATGGAAATACATTCACTCGACCACCACCGTATATTCTACAGGTAAACTGGGGTCATTGGACTTGTCTTTTGCAGTAAATGTCCACAGAAAAACTCCTGTTTTTGTTTGTTGTGAGGGATTGGTATTTCCTGCACCATAGATCGGGATTTGAATACTGAATTTCCCGTCCCCGCTGATTTCATCACCGCTGTAATATTCAGGGTCAATACCGCCGTCATCAAAAAGCCATATTGGATTTCCGCTGTTAAGAAGTGTGTCCGGTCCTACATGAAGTGATGTGAACCCGCAGTTTAAAATATCATCAATCCCATTTTCATCAAACACATCCGCAATGACCAGCACATACTCCATATTCATTCCGGTGGGTCGATTTATAGTATCCTGAACTGATACCGATAGAATAACAGGTGGAATATTTTCAACATAAGATGTTTGACTCATTTCAACACCTATTGTACCGTAAACACCCAAAAATCGATATGTGACTTGACCCACTAACGATGGGAGTATAACATTTTGGATGTGGCTCAAATCATTTTGAATCTTGCGAGAATACAACCCGTCAAAAGGTAGTATATCACCATTATTACCATTATCATTTAACCAGATGGTATCGGTTACATTTCCACTTTGTGTTGACCATTCCACCATTGCAGACGTTAAAGATTCTTCTTCAAATTCCAATTCATAAGAAGCAGCAAAATAAAGGAGATTGGATTCCCGCATGAATACAAATTGAGGATTGGTTATGGGATCACTTTTGGCTTCTTCCACTGACAATTGGTCATCACAGGATGAAATAAGAATAATTGCTGAAAATAAAATAAAAAATAAATTTTTGTTCATCATCTCAGCGCTCATAAACATAGTGAATTATTAATGTGCCCACCTGATACAGACTTTCAGCCGAACAATGGATTGGAATATCTTCATGGGTATGCCAGAAATTTGACCGTGTATTGGGATAGTTAAAATCAATTATATCTATGGCAGGGATTTGAGCTTCTTCCCACAGTGGTACGTGGTCATCATAAATTTCGTAGTGCAATTGTTTGTCAAATGCATCCAATCCCAATTCATCAGCAAGCGTCCATAAATACTTGACCAGAGTGGGATTTTGAACATAAGAATTTCGTTCAATAGGTAGATACAAATCTGCGTCTCCCACCATATCCAATACAATGGCATTATCCGGTGTTGGGATGGGAAGATTTTTTGCAAAATATCGGGCTCCCAATGCATAGGAATGAGGATCACCTTCAATGCCTAAATCCTCAGCATCAAAGAAGACGATGTATATGGTTTCATCATGGGGGTACTGAGATAAAATACGAGCAGTTTCCAAAAGGACAGCAACTCCGCTTGCTCCGTCATTGGCACCTAAAATAGGTTTGTTTCTACGTTCGGGGTTGGCATCATGGTCTGCCGTGGGACGGGTATCCCAGTGGGCACCAAGCAATAAAGATTTTGCGCTTGATCCGAAAGATATTCCGATAATATTTGTCATTTCCAAAGTGTCCGATGTCCCGGGAATAGACTGACGAAATGACTGCAATAAAACGGTATCTGCAAATTCAGAAAGTGTGTAAATAAGATATTCTCCACATTGTTCATGTCCTCGGGAATCGGGATTTCTTGGACCAAAAGAACATTGTTTTTCCAAATAATGAAATGCAGATTCTCCCGAAAATTCAGGTATTGAAGATTTACATCCTTCAACCAATATCAAAAATAAAATGAACATTGGAATACGAAAAATAACTAAGAATTTTAGTGATATATAATTCCTCATAAATTATCCACTAATGGAAATGTTGATATCAAACCCAAAATCCTTGTCAATTTTTCGTCCGGTGGTTTTGGTTTCATTTTCACGATATTCATAAATGATACCACCGCTGACATTCCGGTTGAATGAATAGGAAATACGGGTTCCAATTTTCCAACTGGAAGATAGAGCCTGTTGTGCCAGTTCGGTTTTATTTTTAGTTCCCCAGGTCTCACTATTGTTCATGTCAAAGTTCAATGTAAAATTCACATTATTCTGAATATCCATATCTTCAAAATACGGAATTGGAATCTTGAACCCACCCTTATGGTTGTAACTGGCGCTCGCCGTGAGGGAACGATCTTTTTTCAGCGTTAATCCGGTGGGCATTTCATCTAATGATTGACTCATATTTTGCCGAACCTGCATTGAGATTCCTTTGTCAAGAGAAAGTGACATGCCTATCAAAGGTGAAAAACTGGCATTGACCTTCCCCTGTTTTTCATAATCCTTAAACGTATCAATAAAGGAACTCATATCCAGCAGGTTTACGGCACCAGCGTGCACATCCTCAAACTGCCATGATCTTGACTCTTTCCCGCTGAATGAATGGTCCAAGGATGCGGAACGAACAAATTTATTCAATATGGGCCACTTTTCAAGTCCGGACATTCGCATGCTCCAACCAAAAAACGGAATCCCTTGGTCCAGTTTTTCTCCCCAGGGTAGAAAATCCCTCTGGATGGATCGTTGTTCTACTCCTGATCCACTGATGGTTTGAGAAACATTTTCGCCGAAAGAAAGACTGATACTTGTTTTTTTCGTTAATTTAAATCCAGACCTTACGGATACATCCTGTTTGTGATCAAAACTGCCAATGTTTGATCCTATGCTGGCAGAATCCTGACTCAATCCATGTTCAGACTGCCAACCAAATTTATAGCCGATTGGAATGCTCCCCTGAACACCTTTGGCTGTACGATTCACTGTTTCGGTATAAGTGAGGTTAAGTGGATCAAATCGGTTAAAAAATCCATGTACCCCATTCAGTATGAAATTCCCCTTGCTTTCTTTTTCATCTTTTTCATCTTTTTCATCCCCCGGTTGTTCACGGGTACGAGTTCTGGTCCGTCCTCGTGATGATCCAGACTGTTTACTGGACGGCGGTTTATAAACCGACTCAATAATTTTTACAGGACTCAGTGAAACATTGGTGGAAAACCGAATCTGGGTGCCGATATTAGCACCGTCAATAGTACTGCTCAAGGGTTTGTCCCAGCGATATCCTGCGGAATAGGCGATATTCGGTTTCAAAAAGGACAGAAGTTCGGGATTAAAATTTGTTGTGAGATTTTCTGTTACATTGGTGACAATTCCTGGGTCCATATCCTTAACCGCTGTCCACACATAACCTCGAAAATCATTCATATTGGATTTTGAAGATTGATTGTATTTTATAGTTAAATTACTAAACATTTTATAATCCAATCCAAAGGAACGATTCAATCCTAAATTATAAACATCAGGGGACTTCAATCCTGCCCGCGAAAGTTTTTCTGTCAATTTTTCACTAAAATCCATACTGGTATTTATTGATGAGGGTGTGTAATACATCTGGAATGCACTCATTTTTTCTCCAATCAAAGGAGCTGCTGCCATCCATCCAAATGGTTTTATATAATTATCCCTGCCGAATGAATATCCATAACTCAATTTTCCTGTATATGTCTGGACTTCCTCACTCTCCATAATTGCACTTGATTTCAAAGATCGTGAAGTACTGATATTTCCCTTAATATTATCCAGTGTTAAGCGAATTAATTTGTTATCTGATTTACTGGACTTTGAAATGGATGAACTGAAACTCATGTTTTGTGACTTTGTCATGATGGAATCAGGGGTGTTTTCTTGCTCAGCATAAATATCAGTTCCAGGATAAAATTTTGGACGGTTGAACACATTTGAAAATGAAGAGCTCAAGGGGATATTCAATCCCATCCATTTGGGAAGAAGTTTGTGAAGGTTAAAACTGGTATTTATCCGTAAATCTTCACTGGAACTGTTGCTCCCTAACCGTTTCTGGAGCACATGAAAGTCCGCATCTTTACGACTGAAAACGATGGATGTATTCCCTAAGTCAGCTAAATAAAACTTTGACTGCATTCGCATTGCAACACCTCGGTCTTTTTTTACACCGCTTAATCTCAATTCATCTATCCACACTTCTCCCGTAATAGATTGGTCCGGATGATCATTGAGAATTCCTGTTGTGAAAAACTGAATTCTTGATAAAGAGGGTTGTCCTTTTATGGTAATTTTTTTTCCGGTGGAATCACCAAATTCATCGGTAAAAATGTATGTTCTGATATCGTCATTTACAACCAGGGTATCGGTATCTCTTACCTTTTTTACATTTTCAGGGTCTTGCACTTTCAGTTTTGAGAGCCAATTTAAATCCAATTCAATTTTGTTTCGGTTCAATTGCTCATCCCATCCCACAAAAATCGGTTGAGTGATCTCATAATAATCATCCCCCAATCCAAACCTTAAAAATACATCCACATCTGAATTGTCTGCTT
>CAZBBE010000050.1:0-9868 GCA_964489755.1 uncultured bacterium
TAATTAGAAAGATTCGTGGTGTAAATTTCAACCGTTAAATTACAGATGTTTTTTTATCTATGAAAAAGAGTATTGCACTAAAAGGAGTGGATCTTCAGGCATTGATAGGTGCCGGCGATAATAATTTAAGGATCCTGGAAGATAATTTTTCAGCCCATGTTGTCGTACGGGGAAATGAATTCCACATTGAAGGGGAAAAAGATGAAGTAGAAAAAATTGGGAATCTGGTTCATGAAATGAGCCAGACATTGAATCGTAAGGGTTCACTGACCCCAAAAAATGTTCAGGATTTATTACGAATTAGCGGTAATGACAATAAAAAACGAACGGATCATGAAATAGATGATGTGATATTTTATGGTCGTAAAGGTGGTATAACTGGAAGAACTAAAGGTCAGAAAATATATGTGGATATTGTCAGAAAAAATGATATTGTTTTTTCTATTGGACCAGCAGGGACAGGGAAAACCTATATAGCCGTTGCATTTGCTGTTGCTGCTTTGGAAAATCATGATATGGATCGTATTATTTTATGCCGTCCCGCTGTTGAAGCTGGTGAAAATCTCGGCTTTCTTCCGGGAGACCTAAAGGAGAAGGTAGATCCATATTTAACACCCCTCTATGATGCGTTGGGGGACATGCTTCACAAAGCAAGATTGAATCCACTATTATCAAAAAATATCATCGAAATCATTCCATTAGCATATATGCGGGGTAGGACTTTGAATAATGCATTTCTTATCTTAGATGAAGCCCAAAATGCCACACCCATGCAAATGAAAATGTTTCTTACTAGACTAGGAGTGAATTCAAAAGCAATTATCACCGGAGACATTACTCAAATTGATCTTCCCAGGAGGTCTGATTCCGGTTTACTTCAAGTGATGGACATTTTAAATGATATTGACGGAATAGGATTTTGTCAACTGGATAAGACCGATGTTGTTAGGCACCAACTTGTAAAGAGTATTATTGATGCGTATAATTCTGCAAATAATCACGACAATATAAAATAACATACTAATTATCTTACTCTTATTGTCGTAATTATTTCATTTATCACTAATTTTCATTTTTTCAAATAATTTGTATGTATCAAATCAATTTCCTGTGTTATAATGCCTAATCTTTAAGTATTTTAATATGCTTAGACAAAACAGGTTTATCGCCCACACCCAGCTCAAATTATCTCCGTTCTTTGAGCGGACGTCCAAGCTGAATGAGTCTCAAGAATGGCGCCGCTGGTCCGGGTATTTAGCTGCCACTCATTATAAACTTACCCATGAAAATGAATATTTTGCCATCCGCACCAAGGCTGCACTTTTAGATATTACACCATTATATAAATACATCATTGAAGGTTTGGATGCCCAAGCATTTCTTAATCGATTGGTCACGAGGAATATTGATATATGCAAAGTGGGACAAGTTATGTATACACCTTGGTGCGATGAAAACGGAAAACAAATTGATGATGGCACTATCCAAAGATTGTCCAAACAGAAATTCAGAATTACCAGTGCTGAACCCAATTTAGAATGGATCCAAACCAACGCTTCAGGTATGGATTTATCTATTTCCGATGATTCTAAGACTACCGCTGCCCTGGCTCTACAGGGACCAAACTCGCGGGCGATTCTGAATTCCATTGCTACAGACTCTCTGGACAGTCTTAAATTTTTCTGGATGATGGATACGAATTTTGGTGATATTCCCGTTTCAATTTCCCGTACCGGATATACAGGTGATTTAGGTTATGAAATTTGGATGGATCCGACAGATGCTCTCGAAATTTGGGATTTGCTGTTGGAAAAAGGAAAGTTATATGGCATCACCCCCACCGGACTCCATGCGTTGGATATGGCAAGAATCGAAGCGGGATTAATTCTGCTTGATGTGGATTATATTTCTTCCCGCCATGCCATCATCGAACCCCGAAAATCATCTCCCTTTGAACTTGGGTTAGACTGGGCTGTAAAACTGAAGAAAAAAGATTTTATTGGGAAAAAAGCGCTGGAAGTAGAAAAAGCCCACGGTTCGGAATGGAAATTTGTTGGGATAGAAATTGAATGGGACGAATTAGAATCTCATTATCGGAAGGTCGGCTTACCGCCGGGACTTCCTTGCACGGCATGGCGAACCAGCACACCCTTATATAAGGGCAATGAACAGGTGGGTTATGCCACCAGTGGATGTTGGTCTCCCATCCTGAAAAGATATATTGCTTTGGCACATGTGAAAGTTGAATATTCAAAAGAAAACGCCCAGTTAGATTTCGAATTAAAAATAGAACATTATCGAAAACTCACATCGGCACGAATAGTGAAAACACCCTTCTTTGATCCGGAAAGGAAACGCTCATGTCCGCAGTAAAAAAATATGATGCTATCATCATAGGCGGTGGGCACAATGGCCTGACAGCGGCAGCCTATTTGGGTCGGGCAGGAAAAAAAGTGTTGGTTTTGGAACGGCGCTACATTTTGGGGGGTGCGGCTGTAACAGAGGAAGTGTTCCCGGGATTTAAATTTTCTGTCTGTTCCTATGTGGTAAGTCTCATGAAGCCCAATGTGATTCGAGAACTACTGTTGCCGGAATTTGGGCTGGAGCTCCTTCCGTTGGAAAGCACATTCACACCTTTGGATAAGGATTATTTGATACGTACCGCTGATTCGGATGAGACTTACCGAGAAATTTATCGGCACGCACCAAAGGATGCGGAAACATATATGCGCTTTGGACCGCTCATGAGCCAAATAGGGATGGCGGTTCGTCCTATTTTGGAAACGGTTGCACCCAATGCAATTCGTCCCAGTTTATCTGATCTCGCTGCAATGAAAAAACTACTAAACCATTTCAAATCCATGAGCGATGAACAATTAGGATATTTAACTAAACTCATGACCATGAGTTCAGCGGACTTTCTGGACGAATGGTTTGAGTATGAACCCCTGAAAGCCACCATGTCTGCGAGTGGAATTATTGGAACATTCATGGGGCCTCGATCTCCCGGTTCCGCCTATGTGATGCTTCACCATTATATGGGCGATATTGATGGCGCTTTTCGTACATGGGGATTCCAGCGGGGTGGCACAGGTGCAGTGAGTATGGCCATTGCTCGTTCAGCAGAAAATTTTGGTGCAGATATTATGACAGAAGCACCAGTGGAAAAAGTGATTGTGAAAAATGGCCGTGCCGTGGGTGTCGCACTAGAAAATGGGAATGAATATAACTCTGATATTGTAATCTCTGGTTTGGATCCAAAACTCTCTTTTTTGAAAATGTTGGATGAGAGTGATCTGCCATCAGATTTTATCACTGATATCAAGAATTTTCGGATCCGTGGTTCATCCGGGAAAGTGAATTTAGCTCTGGACGCTCTACCTGATTTTACATGTTTACCCGGTGACGGTCATCACCTTCGGGGTGCCATTTCAATCAGCCCAAGTTATGACCATTTGGAAAGAGCATATGACGATGCCAAGTATGGCAATTTTTCTCAGGAACCATTTATGGATATTATTTTACCATCGGTTCTGGATCCTGGAATGGCACCACCTGGAAAACATGTCATGTCCTGCTTTATTCAGTATGCTCCGTACGATATTAAAGGGGGCTGGGATGACCAAAAACGTGAAGCACTTGGTGATGCGGTCATCAATACGATTGCCCAGTATGCACCTAATATTAAAGATATTATTTTGCATCGACAGGTACTAACGCCGGTAGATTTGGAATCTATATTTGGTTTAACCGAAGGAAATATTTTCCACGGTGAACTCACACTACAGCAATTATTTACAATGCGGCCAGCGGTTAAATGGGCTAATTATAAAACACCCATTAAAAATTATTTTCAGTGTGGTTCAGGGACTCATCCTGGTGGAGGCATTACCGGTTCCCCCGGCGAAATGGCTGCAAAAAATATATTAAGGGATTGGTAGTGGTACAATACGATACCATAGTTATTGGAGGTGGATTAAACAGTCTGGTTACCGCTTCTATTTTGGGCCAATCAGGTAAAAATGTTTTACTCCTTGAAGCACGTGACCAAATAGGTGGTTTGGCATCTACTGAAGAATTTGTTCCCGGCTTTAAATGTAATTTAATCAATGATGTAGTAAAATGGATCGATCCCAGAGTGATAAAAAAACTGACTCTTGAATCTCATGGATTAGCGTTCCATTTCCCAGACACTGTCCGGATTGCACTGGAAATTCAAGAGCAGCATATTTCATTTTTTCGTGATTCAAACGAGACTGCCGTATCCATTGCAAATCATTCAGAAAAAGATGCTAAAGTATGGAAAATTTTTACAGAATACATTAATAAGTTAACGCACTTTTTAGAAAAACTCTATGAATTGACACCACCCAAATTGCCAAACATTGGATTTAAAGAAGCGCTCTCCATGCGCTCCATGCTAACTCCTCTAAGAAAGCATGGCACTAGAGGATTGGTGGATTTTATGCGGGTAGCACCCATGATGATGCCGGAACTGATGGATGAATGGTTTGAAACAGAACTCCTTCGTAGTGCAGTTTCCACAGCGGGAATTCACCATTTATCTTTTGGTCCATTTGCTGCCGGAACCGGCTTTAATCTGCTCCATCAGCATGTTTATGGAAAATGTGTTTTTCATAATGCGCATTTTGTAAAAGGTGGTACGGGACAATTGGCAAATGCTGTAAAATTATCTGCAGAATCTGCCAATGTTGAAATTAGAATCAATGCAAAAGTGACATCCATTAATGTTGAAAATGGAATTTGCAGTAGTGTGACTTTGGATGGTGGAGAAACAATTTATGCAGAACAAATTGTATCCGGATTAGATCCCAATAACACTTTTATTAATTTGGTGGGGCCATCGGAATTAAATCCATCTTTTTTTACCCAAATTCGAAATATAAAATTTCGTGGTAGTACAGCTCGGATTCATTTTGCTTTGAATGAACTTCCGGAAATCAAGGGCATTTCAAAAGATAGTATGGGAACTGTTTTTTCTGCCAGTCCTTCTATTGAATATTTGGAAAGGGCTTCTGATTCTGTTAAATATGGACAGGTTGCTGAAAACCCTTACGTGGAATTCACAATACCATCGGTACTCAATCCGGACTTTGCCCCTGACGGAAAACATGTTTTATCTGCAACGGTGCAATACGTCCCTTATCATTTAAGAGATAAGAATTGGTCTGATGAATTAAAATCCTATTTGAAAAATGATGTAGTTCGAGTATTGGAAAATTATATCCCCGGATTTTCAAGTTTCGTTGATTCATCCGTTGTTTTAGCACCATTGGATTTGGAAAATCAATTCGGTCTAACGGAAGGTAATTTAAATCATGGTGAAATGACTTTGGATCAGATCATGTTTATGCGTCCTACCTTGAGTGCAGCCCAATATAAATCACCCATTGAAAATTTGTATCTCTGTGGGCCTGGGACCCATCCCGGTGGTGGGCTGCATGGTGCAAATGGGTTTAATGCGGCAAAAGAAATACTTAAATAGTGGAATGATGGATTTTTTGATAAATGTAAAAGGGAATTTTCCTGGTTTCCTTTGATAATTATTAAAAATATATTGTTCATTGTGTTTTAATAAAATTAACTAAATGGTTTAAGGAAAAGAGTAGTTTTTATAATTACGAACAGTCAAATATCTATGTAAAAAAGAAGTTATTTTAGCTAATTTTAAAGCTGATTATTGGCATTATACTGCCAATTATCCAAATAATTTAGGTTGATGTGTTACATCTCCTGATGCTGAAGCATTTTCGTACGTTTTCTATATGATCTTTTACATAATTTAAATGAGAAAAGTTTTTTCAGAAGAAGTTATTTAATTCTAAAAAATTAGGAGAGAATTTAATCTTTAAAGAAAACCTTTATTATTTTTTATAAATATGAAAAATGAAGTGTACATAATTGAAGGAAAAAGAACACCTGTGGGATCGTTCAAGGGTGGATTATCCTCTGTTAAAGCACCAGTACTTGGAGCAGTTGTTATTAAGGATTTAGTTGCAAATTCCAGTTTGAAAGCATCTCAGATTAATGAAGTGATCATGGGCAATGTATTACCTGCAGGGTTAGGTCAGGCACCAGCCAGGCAAGCCGCTTTAAAAGCTGGATTACCAAATTTGGTTGAATGTCTCACCATCAATAAAATGTGCGGGTCAGGGTTGAAAGCTATAATGTTGGGAATGCAGGCAATTCAATCGGGTGATGCTCAGGTTATTATTTCAGGCGGTATGGAAAATATGTCATCGGTTCCCTATCTATTACCCAAAGCAAGGTCAGGATATCGATTGGGACATGGAGAAATTATAGATAGTATGATAACCGACGGATTATGGGATGCTTACCATGATAAACACATGGGTAGTTGTGCTGAAATGCTGGCAGAAAAAAATAAGATATCTCGTGAACAACAGGATCAATTTGCAGAGCAATCCTATAAAAAAGCTCAAACGGCAATTAAATCAGGATGGTTTTCAGACGAAATCGTTCCTGTATCAGTTCCTCAATGGAAAGGAGCCCCCATTTTTGTAGACCAAGATGAAGAACCTAAGCGGGCAAATTTTGATAAAATGAAAAAATTAAAACCTGCATTTGAAAAATCAGGAACCATAACCGCCGCAAATGCTTCTAAAATAAATGATGGAGCGGCAGCTGTACTGATTTCATCAGCGGAGTTTGCTCATTCAAATAAGCTTAAATCAAAAGCAAAAATGATAGCTCAGGCATCTTCAGCACATGAACCGGATTGGTTTACTACGGCGCCGATTAAAGCAATATCCAAAGTACTTTCAAAAGCAGGATTGAATGAGAAAGACATTGATTTATGGGAAATAAATGAAGCTTTTGCCCCCGTTGCTATGGCTGCGGTTGATGAATATAAAATTGATGGTAATAAAGTAAATGTATGTGGAGGTGCTATTGCCTTGGGTCATCCTATCGGAGCCTCGGGAGCACGAATTCTTGTCACCTTACTTCACAGTCTGAAACGAGTGAGCGGACGATTTGGACTTGCCACATTATGTATTGGTGGGGGTGAAGCCTCCGCACTTATCATTGAGAGGACATCATGAAATCAATAGGTATTGTAGGAGCAGGTACTATGGGAAGTGGAATTGCCCATGTTGCTTCACTCTCACAATATTCAGTTTTGCTGATGGATATTAATGAACATTTAGTTGAAAAAGGGATTAATTCTATCAATAGAAATATGGATCGTCAGATTAAAAAGAACTCTATTACTCCAGACGATAAACAAATTGCATTGGATAGGATTTCTCTAACGACTGAATTAAACGATTTGAAATCAGTAGAGGTTGTTATCGAAGCCGCTACGGAAGATCGAAAAATAAAAGGCAGGATTTTTCAAGAATTAGATAAAATTTGCAAGGAAGATACAATTTTGACTACAAATACATCTTCAATTTCAATCACAGATATAGGTTCTTTTACCAAACGACCTGAAAAAGTCATCGGGATGCATTTTATGAATCCGGTGCCAGTGATGAAATTAGTTGAAGTCATTTTAGGGCGTTTAACAAGTGAAGAAACATGCAGGGAGATATTTGTTCTGGTAGAGACTATGAACAAGACTGCGATCAAATGTAATGATTTTCCGGGATTTGTATCCAATCGTATCCTTGCTCCCATGATCAATGAAGCAATATTTTGTTTGATGGAGGGCGTAGCAGAAAAAGAAGCAATTGATGAGATTATGAGGTTAGGAATGGCTCATCCCATGGGACCTTTGACTTTGGCAGATTTAATTGGATTAGATGTTTGTCTTTCAATTTTAGAAGTCCTCCAACGTGACCTGGGAGATGATAAATACTGTCCCTGTCCCTTATTGAGGGAAATGGTAGCTGCCGGATGTTTAGGGAAAAAAACAGGTAAAGGGTTTTATGAATACAATTGATTTGAACTTTAACCTAACCGAAGAGCAGGAATTAGTAAAAAAGACAGCCAAGGAATTTGCTGAAGTACATCTTGAACCAGGAGTGATTGAACGGGATGATAAAAGCATTACCCCGTTAAACGAAATTAAAGAAATGGGAAAATTGGGATTTTTAGGAATGATGGTTCCGGAAAAATGGAATGGTGCCGAGATGGATACCATGAGCTATGTGTTAGCCATGGAAGAAATTTCTCGTATAGATGCTTCTGCAGGTGTAATCATGTCGGTGAATAATTCACTGGTATGTCAAATATTTGTGGATTGGTGTTCAGATGAGCAAAAAGAAAAGTATTTAACTAAATTATCTACTGGAGACTGGCTGGGTGCATTCAGTTTGAGTGAACCACAGTCTGGTTCGGATGCGAGCAATATGAGGATGGGTGCAGTAAAAAATGGGAATTCTTATATTTTAAATGGGACGAAAAACTGGGTTACTAATGGGATTTCATCTGATGTCGTAATTGTGTTTGCAGTAACGGAAAAAAAAGTAGGTCATAAGGGTATTTCAGCCTTTATCATTGAAAAAGGAACCAAGGGATTCACAACTGGTAAAAAAGAGGATAAACTTGGAATCCGAGGATCCGACACATGTGAATTGTATTTCGAGAATTGTAAAGTTCCCATTGAGAATATAATTCATAATGAAGGTGAAGGATTTCATATCGCAATGGATACCCTGAATGGTGGACGAATCGGAATTGCTACTCAAGCATTGGGGATAGCTCGAGCATCGTTGGAAAAAAGTATCGCTTACTCTAATGAGCGAAAGCAGTTTGGTAAGACACTGAACAGCTTTGGTGCAATAAAAAGCAAACTGGCTCAAATGGCAACACGATTAGAAGCTGCCAGGTTGTTGATTTGGAAAGCTGCAAAAATGAAGGATTCAAAACAGGCTTACGTAAAAGAAGCAGCTATGGCAAAATTATTTGCATCTCAACTTGCAGTGGATGCATCCCGGGATTGCGTTCAGATTTACGGTGGTTATGGATACATGCAGGAGTATGGTGTAGAAAGACTCATGCGGGATGCAAAAATAACCCAAATTTATGAAGGAACTTCCGAGATTCAGGAACTAATAATTGCCCGGTGTTTAAATGAAAAATAATATTTTATAGGAATTAAACCATGAACAAAATAGATTGGGATAATTTAACATTTAGTTTAACACCCGCAAAATCCATGTTTATTTCCCATTGGGAAAATGAAAAAAATTGGACTGATGGAAAACTCATTCCGTTTGGGAATATTTCTATGTCTCCTGCTGCCGGTGTATTGAACTATGGACAGGGAATTTTTGAAGGGATGAAGGCATTTAGGACGATAGAAAATAGAATTGTATTATTTCGTCCGGATAAAAATATAGAACGGGCAACACTTTCAGCAGAAAGATTATGCATTCCAATCGTTCCTTTTGATTTATTCATGGACGGATTATTAAAAGTTGTAAAGGACAATTCCGATTTTATTCCTCCTTCCGATAAGGGTAGTTTATATATTCGTCCTATCATTTGGGGAACTGGCGCAGTGTTAGGTGTGGGTCCGGCTCCATCTTATACTTTTTTAATATATGTCTCTCCGGTGGGTCCATATTTTAAATCGGGAATTCGGTGTTTAAATATGAGAGTGACAAAAAATTTCCACCGGGCAGCACCCCGTGGAGTGGGAAATTTCAAAACAATAGGAAATTACGCTGTCTCTCTTTATCCGCAAAAATTAGCGAAGTCTTCAGGATTTGATGAAGTAATTTATTTGAATGCAGGAGATAATGAATCAATTGAAGAGGTTGGGTCAGCAAATTTATTTATTGTGAAGGATAAAACGGTTTCAACTCCACCTTTAGGTGGCACTATCTTACCTGGTGTAACACGAGATTCAGTCATTCATATTTCCCGTGAAATTTTA
>CAZBBE010000051.1:0-9727 GCA_964489755.1 uncultured bacterium
CCAACTAGAGCCAGCCCAAAGTAACCACAAATCGCAGCACCATAATCAATATTTGTTCCCACTTTCATCAAAGTGAAAAAATGAACAAGGGTGATGGCTAATCCCGCCACAATCAATGTAACGGAAGCAAGATATTTTCCTATCACAAACTCGTGTATTTTTATCGGCAGAGTATTGATCAATTCTATCGTTCCCAGGTTTCTTTCTCTGGCAACCAAACTCATGGAAATTGCTGGAATAAAAAACAAATACACTAACGGTGTTATATTGAACAACGCTCTCATATTTGATTGGTTTATCAGGAAGAAAGTATTGGTAAAGAAATATCCGTTCACCACTGCAAACACAACTAAAAAGATGTATGCCATGGGACTGTTAAAATAGGAACGCAGTTCCTTCAAATAGATGGCCCTTACATTATGCATCGGCAACCTCCGTTACGGTCAGGTTCCGGAAAATATCTTCCAAATTCGATTTAGTGGTTGCCATCTCCAAAATGACCCAACCTTTTTCAACACCATAAGTAAAAATATCCTTGCGAGGGTCATTCTCGAGTGGGTATTCAAGATGTACTTTAGAACTATCGCCAGCATCAGAAAAACTCACTAAATTCACACTGGGTATCACTGCTTTCATTTCTTCCACAGATTCTTTAGTAGCATTTGCTATTTCCATGCTCAATGTTGTTTTTCCCTGGGCGTTTGAGATCAGGTTTTCACTGGTTCCGTCTGCAACGATCTTTCCTTTATTTATGATAATGATCCGGTCAACAGTGGCCTGAATTTCCTGCAAAATATGACTGGATATTAAAACCAGTTTTTCCTTGCCCAGCCCTTTGATCAATTCACGTATCTCCACTATCTGATTGGGGTCCAGTCCACTAACAGGCTCATCAAGAATTAAAATTTTGGGATCGTGTATCATAGATGCCGCCAGGCCGATCCTCTGCTTATATCCTTTGGAACAGTTTCCAATGTGTCGATGGAGAACTCCTTTTAATCCACACTGCTCAATAACCCTTCCCAGTGATTGGCTGAACTGTTTTCCTTTTAGATTGCGTACGGACGCAATAAACTGCAAATAATCATAAACGATCATTTCCGTATATAATGGATTTAACTCCGGTAAATATCCTATGCTTTTTTGTATTTCCAGTTCCTCCTCTATTATGTTCATCCCATTAATGAAAACACTGCCTGCCGTTGGAGCCAAGAAACCGGTTAAAACCTTTAGGGTAGTGGATTTACCCGCACCATTGGGACCCAGAAAGCCGACGATCTCTCCATCACCTATTTCAAAACTGATGGATTTGACAGCCTTTATGTGACCGTAGCTCTTGGATAAATTCTCCACATTAATCATTTGTTGTTATCCTCCGTGAATTCTATAAATAAGGGTGCGAAATTAGCTTTATACAATAAATTGTGCAAAGAGTTCCGTAAAAATTATTTTTGATAAATATTTAGATTATAATTTCAGAAAATGGAACTCAAATAACAGAAAAAATTACACCCTTCTCCCCACGAAAAAGTAAAGAAAAGTGCCCAATAATAATGCAATAAATCCCTTTAAAAAACCTATGTCTTTACCTAAAAATACAGATTTCTGAAACCAAGAACAGATAGCGAACATAATTCCAAATGAGGATAAATACAACCAAACAAATTTGTACATCTATTCTGGATAACCAATTTTTTCAAATGGGTTGACAATACTTGAAATCAGGTTCCTTGAATGGGCCGAAATTCTCTTTAAATAGCGGGCATACAATCCTACGCAAGAAGCACTCCCTGTGTCAAGGTCACCAACCTTTCCCAGAATAACATCATGTGTGATGGCATCACTCTGGGACGAAATATTTTCTTTATAATACCCCATCAATCCTCGGGCTTTTTCAATGTTCTGATTTTTAAATGCATCAATAGTATCCTCAAATAGTTTATAGGATATTGTTTCTATTTCAGCCAATCGATCTTCAACACTTCCTCCGTCCAACTTTTTAGGATGGTTTACTGTCAGGTCATAAATATTCTTGGTATAATCACCAATCCTTTCAATGTCAATCACCACGCTAACAAGAACCAGGCCAGAACCAATATCCTCTTTACCTCCAACAGCCAAGTGGGTCATGACCTTTCGTCGTACATCCCGCTCGAACGCATTTATTTTTTTATCCATGGCAAAAATGTCAATATCGATATCTGATGAATCTGATTTTCTGAGTGAATCGATGGATGCTTTGAACATGGTCAGATCAATATCCAGCATCTCGTGACATTCATTGAGCGCCTGGTCATATAAACTGTCCGACTTAAATATTTCAAAGATTTGTTTAAACATATTTGCTACCTCCCGAGTATTATTATGATAAATGGTAATAGAAAGAAAAAACAAACTAAATAAATCAATGGTATAAATTTATTTCTGATCGCTACTTCAGAAATCCAATTAGCCAACTTTAAAGGAATTTCCCTGAATAATGGATTTGCATATATGATTAGAATTCCATAAAGATTAAAAAATAAATGAGCAAACGCCGCTACCAAGGCTGTCACATTAAGTGTCAGTGCAGCCAAAATTGCTGTAACGGTTGTACCAATATTTGCACCCAAAGTAAATGGATATACCTGTCTAAGTGTAAGAACTCCTGCTCCCGCAAGAGGGACAATTGTGGAGGTTGTGATTGAGGAACTTTGAACCATAATAGTTAAAACCATTCCAAACAAAATTCCATGGATTGCAGTCTTAAATATAAACCGATCAAAAAATTGCTGTACATTATCCAATACCAGACTCCGCAAGAGTTTTACAATGGAAAACAGCATCGCAAATGTCAATAATACGCTGATAATAATAAATATTACATTACTATCAAGGCTAATGGATTCAAGATGTTCGGTCCCCCATTTTATGGCAGTTTTAATGGGACTTTTAAAAACCTCATTTCCACTAATTGAACCAAAAAGTAAGTTTCCAAAACCTGTAGCTGTTTTTTCCAAAAGTCCAAAGGCAATTTCCAGGGGAAACATTATCAGTACTGCAAGTACATTAAAAAAGTCATGGACTGTTGCAGCAGCAAACGCACGCTTAAATTCATTGCCCCTGTTAATATGACCAATGGAAACAATGATGTTGGTAACTGTAGTACCGATGTTTGCTCCCATGATCATAGGTATTGCGCCTGTCAAATTAAGAGCCCCACCGCTAACCATCCCCACAATAAGAGAGGTGGTGGTGGATGAACTTTGAAATATTGTTGTTGAAAGAATTCCAATGAATAATGCTATAAAGGGATTACTGGTAGTTGTCAGTATGTTTTCAGCAAAATCACTCCCCAAATGCTTAATACCAGATGAAAGGCCCTTTATACCTACAAGAAATAAATAGAGACATAGAAAAACACCAATGATCTTTAAAGCCGTTTGTAAATGTTCATTTTTCATTTGTATTCTTTCTCAAGCTTGCAGATTACATAAATTGATTTGGATGATTAAAAATCAAAAACTAAATTGAAAATTGATTGCAAATTGCGTAAATATACAAATAAATAATTTTTATTTGACCAATAACATTTTTCCAGTTTGGGTAATTCCATCAGCTGAAATCTGATAAAGATAAATCCCAGAACTTACGTCAGTCCCATAGTGATTTCGTCCGTCCCAATTAATATAATGGAATCCCGGTTCTTGAAACTTATGTTCTAACTGTTTTACTTCCCTCCCTAAATGGTCAAAAACTGTCAATCGGATTTCGGAACGATTGGGTAAAAAATATTCGATGGTTGTGGAGGGATTGAAAGGGTTGGGAAAATTTTTCATAAAAGAATATGTCTGGGGGACTCTTTCTTGTTCAATTTTAAGTGAGGTTGGTACGAATTTAATCGCCATTTGATTCGCAAGTTCTGAAGTATTTTCTGCTTGTTGATTATAAAAAATATACTCGATACCTTGATCTTTATCCGGGGACTCGATACCAATCGTACACCCATGATCATCTACATTATTCACTTCTTTATATTGAAATAGAATTTCTCCATCCGGTGATAATATTAATTGAAATGTTTCCTTTGGACATGAACCATCATCCCCAGGAATACAATCTTCATCATGCTGTCCATTTGCTATATTATTCCATTGAATTATAAATCTATTGTTATCTGTGTCCTGGTGGGAATAAACATCTAATGGTTCGGCACCATTATTATCATCCAGGTCATCATAAAATGGTGCCAGCATTCCATAAGGACCGATAGGGTGTGTAATTGAGTTATTGAAAAAATGGCTGAGAGAATTACATTCTCCATTGTTGTCTCCATCAAGACAGGGTAAAAAAGATGCCCATCCATTAGAACAAACAGTCATGGAATTATAAACCTCACCGTAATAAGGGAAGCCAAAGCCAATCCCAACATCAGTAATATGACTGTCATCGGTCAATCCAAGATTGGTTCCAACATCACTGATCTCAACCCAGTTGTAAATCGGTGCATTCTCAACTCCTGAATTAGAATCATAAAAATTATAGGTGATCCCTGATTGCGGAGCGGGAATCTCGTAAGGATCTAGAGTAAAATCTGATCCATCATCAGTGTTAAAGGTCAGTTCTATTTGTTTTTGGAAAAACTGGGGTTTATTTAGATAAAGATATAGAGTTTCTCCCTCTGGAATATTCTCAAAATCAATTTCTAATATTCCATTTTGATTGGATAGTCCCTTCCCCGCAAGTTCCCCATTATACATCAGTGCTCCAACTACATCCATAATTGGAATACCTGATTCATTGGTGATGACAGTGGATAAATAAGACTGATTGAGAGAAGTGTTTTGCTCAATGTCAGATGATAAATTCCCTGGCTCCTTCAACCAAACCGGTAGACTAGGATCGCCCAACACACCATAGACATGATGGTAAAACTCTGCTATATTTTGACCATTTATATCGTAACCGGGGAATTCATTTGCTATTGCTTTTTTCCCTGCATGGAGCGCTGGTCCCAACTCCGGGACTCGTTCCTCAAGCAATTCATCCCACATTACGCCGCACATTACATTATTGAACCGGGTATCAGTATCAAGGTCAGATGGACCAATCATAGCAGCAGCACCTTTTGGATTTGAAATACTTCCAGCTTTTAGCATATACTCACCGTAACATTGATCTATATTATTTCCAAAATCCCCGGTATTGCATACAAAACTCATGACAATTGGAAGTTTCCATCCATTTGTTAATTCGTCGATATTTTCCCTGTGAAAATAAGGTTTGTGCCAGCCATTAGCATCCCCCCACCCTCTATAATTGATCACTCCTACCCCATCATTCCAAGAAGCAGCAATCTGAGCATTTTCCGTATTTTGATTCTGCGCATGGAAAAAAGCTGTATCTACCTCCGAATAACCATAATTATACCATTCATCCTGGAGCCAGAGGGATGTCCACACCGGTGTTACAGGCCAAGTGTTTGGAGTATCATCTTCACCGTTATAATTTCCAGCAACCAATAATCCTCGATTTAAGTAACTGTAATCAATTAGGTTATCCATTTTCACATATTGGATACTCCTCATCTTCAAGCTCATCAGATCTTGGACCTGCCTAATGGACCATCTTCCAATAAAAAACTTTGAACCTAATACGTTATTATCAAAGAATGTGTATGGATAGTCAGTCACATCATCTTCATTCTCATTATAGGAACCAATGAAAAAGGAAGGTATAGCATAAATACCGGTTACATCTCCGACTAATAAGACATATTCCAACATGGAATCTTCATCCTCATAATAATATTGCAAATATGATTTTAAATAATTTGCTGTTCCGCCCACATCATCAAAATTTTGTATGACTACATTGTAGCCTTGAGATTTTTTAAATTCCACAAAATTTCCGGTATTATCATCAGTCAAATAAGTTTCCAAGCTCGCATCTGATAGAATGATCATATAAGTACCACGGGCATAGGAATGACCCATATCTTCATTATGAAAATAGCGCTGGGTCAGGGGTAAAACATCTGCCTTTAACATTGAAAAAACTATAAAGCTAAATATAATAGATCGGTTAACCATTAAGTTATTCCTCATTTTAATACGATCATTTTGTTGAATTTGGTATGTTTGTCACTCGTAATAGAGTAAAAATATATTCCACTGCTGAGGTGGTTTGCTTGATATGTAATAGTATGTGATCCCCTTTGGTAAAAGGCATTTTCCTTCACATAGCTCACTACCCTGCCCTGTAAATTATATATGGTAAAATCTATGTGGCTATCTGTAGATATCGAAAAAGTGAAGTTAGTTGTGGCATTAAATGGATTGGGATAGTTTTGGGAAAATTCAAATGTAACAGGGACCGAAGGTTTAGTTGCCAACTCAACTGTAGAACCTTTCATTAAAGTTAATGATTCCATTTCCAAACCCCGATATTGTACACTCCCATCCGTTTTTAACCGAATCACGGTGAAATAACTAGCTCCGGAGTCCAGGATTGCGGGGACATATTCCGTGTGTTCAACCCAGTTTTGATTCGTCCAATGTTTCACCCAAAAAGTTTGGTTTTGACCGATGTCAAATAGCCCCAAGGACAGGGTGTCATATTCCCACTCCAATTCATATTTTAATTCCACTTGGAAAATAGCATGTGATTCTCCCAACTCACTGATAAAAAAATTTGACATAAGAGTGGATTCAATTGAATTTGGATAGGTCAAACTGGTCTGAAATTGAAGAGTTCCATTTGCATTCCAGTCAAGGGGTGATTCATTCCATTCATCAAGATTGTTAAAATTCTCATCGAAAATGATTTCCGGTTGTGTAAGATTAACGGGAATTGTTTCATCACCCGTTAGCGACAGGTCATTCACCGCAGGAGAGAGCCCTTCATTAATAACAGTAAGCCTATAAACACCTTCAAACCAGCTAAATTGATTCTCTCCAAAGTCTAATTCCAGAGTATCCGTAATCAGTTCGGTGTGACGAATTAATTGAAATGGACCTGGAAACCCATTCGGAACCGTTAGGTCTATGGTCAGATCGTGGATTGGAGAAGGAATGAGCACAACATTGTGCTCTGTTACCTCTGATTCGGAAGAATAGATTGATTGTTCATAATCCTCGTAACCTTCAGCTGATACTTTTAGGGTATAATCCCCCCCATTTAATAACCGGCGGTATCTTCCAAAATTGTCTGTGAATCTGGGTTTAAGCACACTCCCGTCCATTTCTAAAATTTTTACACTCGCATGAACCGTCTCACCCGTAACCGCATCGGTTACAATACCTGTTATCTGGTATTTATCAGCTGAAAGACTTGAATTATTTGAGTTACCCCATGCCCTGTTAAAAAGATAGAATGCACCATTAAAATTGTCTTCTTTTATCTGATAAACATGAGTGCTGTCTATAGACTGCATATTCGAGGTTCCGGTTTCAATTAAATATTGGATACAACCTGTTTCAGTATAAAACCAGTCATGAGCATTCCCCTTCATACTCTTACTGGTTGTGGGATCATAGGTAGAACCATCTACAGCATCTTTTAACGTCAGATTCGCAATATTACCACCTATGTTGTGAATTACATCAAAGTCAGGAGAATATTTTGTACCGTCACCCCATTCCCATGAATAGATCACTTTTTCTGATACATTTCCAGACCTAGAGCTGTGGTAGGCAATGGATAAAAGAAACTGTTTTTCAATAGCAAAATCACGTATTGCTTTGGTCTCTGACTCAGAGAAAGGAGCCTCACCACGGTAATAATCAAAATGTGAACAATATCCTCCATTACAATTCTCAACGTATAAATCATCACCAAAAATCCAATTAAAATCATAGTTCCGGTTTAGGTCCACTCCGTCAGAATCACTCCCCGCTTCCACTGTATTATCAAAATTAAAAATACCGTCACCATTCACATCTCTTTTGTTTTTGCGATAGCTCACATCCTGTATCCATTGTGTGGTATCACCGTCGGTTTCTTCGTATCCATGCACAACCCTCAATCCTTCAGGGTTGTGGGTCGGTACGAACCATATTTCAAGATTTTGAAGGTTCGGAAAAACCTGACCGGCTATTTCTGAGTTAAAGCATTCTTCTACTCCGCCACTACTTAAATTGAGGAAACAATTAATCAGTGCCATGGAAATTTCAACACCATATATTTCTTCGGCATGACACTGTCCCAGGATCAAGATTCTGGGTTCGTCCTCATCCACATTAGCATTGTCAGATATCTTTACACCCCAAAATGGAAGATTATCTTCCGTAGAATACCCAATCACTTCTTTGTGGAAAATGATACCATTACTCCCTGATGGTGTACTCCCGAATTCTTCATCCCAGGCATTTAATTGTGACTCAATATCTTCATAGGTGTGATAGAAACCAGGCAATGCTCCATCCTGTGAAAATAAAGATGGAGATATCCCCAGAAAAAAGAGAAAAACTATATATTTCATATGAGGTGTAGGATGTATTATTCTATTTTACCAACAACATTTTCTTCACATCCTGAAAATCGTTTGCCTCAATGGAATAAAAATAAATTCCGCTGGGGACATTCCGATTTAACATATCCGATCCATCCCAGAAAATTGAATAATAACCTGGAGATTGATATTCTGAGACGAGCATTCTTACTAATCTACCCGAGATATCATAAATAGCTAACTTTGTGAAAGATTCAGTGGGAACATCATAATGAATGGTAGTTACAGGATTAAACGGATTGGGAAAGTTTTGGGACAAACTAAACTTTTCTGGAACATTAGAAACCGACCTTTCTAACCTGAAATTGGAGGAAGGATTAACCGTTATCACTCCATTCTTTCCATTGAGTCCAATCGCATTATCTGTCTCCAAATTCCTTAAGACCCATTGAGTATTATTTGAATTAACTGCTTTGATATCATATTTTATTTCCAATGGCTGATCAGTGTGCTCCACTTCAATAACATATGATTCAGCCGGAAAAATCCATCCCCCTAAAAACCGTGCATCAAACCCTCCATGGGGTGGTTTAGGAGGAAGACTGTAACTTAATTTTTCTTCATCAGAAATATCCTTTCCAAAAAATAGGGACATCCCATTTATTTCTATAGTGTTCGCATCTTCTAATTTATTCACAAACGGTGGGTTCATGCTTCGAGCAGCTGAAGAAATAAATATATCTCCGGAAGCCGTAGTTCTTAACCAATATCCTTTTCCCGGTTCCAGGGTTAACACCTGTTCATAGGTCCCAGTGAAACCGTAAAGGGTTCCGGGCACGATAATTTCATTAGGATCATCAACCTGACTTAGATCAATGCTTTGGGTTATTCCTGAGATCAGATTCCAATCCATGGCCAGGCTGACCGTTAAATCATTTAATGGATCACCCATCAAAGTTGTACTCCCTGAATCTTCAAATCTAAGCCAATATCCCATACCGTGGTTGAGCTCCTGAGCCTGGTAATAGGTTCCGTCAAATGAGTAAAGGGTCCCTGGAATGGCATCAGGAAAAACAGCAGTATAGGAATTATCCGAAACAACCAATGGCAAACCAACCAAATTCCAGTCATCAAAATAAGATATAACCATACCCTCATCTGGACTTAGTGTAACCGATTGACAAAAAATATTAGTCAATTCAGCTTTCCCGGTACTGCGCTTATCATCCCAAAAAATAATATAAGAATTTTCTGTTTCAGAGTATAGTCCGATCTGAGGATTCATTTGGTCAAAAG
>CAZBBE010000052.1:0-9710 GCA_964489755.1 uncultured bacterium
ATGGAGAACAACTTGAATAAAAATTTACTATTAATCCGATTTAACAGTAGTATTTGTTCTTGAGTTAATTCCATATTCTCAATTTACTCCATCCCCATATGGTAAGGTAGTATTTAAATAGCATTCCCGTTATTACTAAGCCCTGACCAGTAGTGGGGTTATTTGTTTGCGGGATTGAATGATAAAAAAATGGATAAATTGAAAAACAAGATTCTGCTGATAATTATACTTCGTTGGATTGTAAGAAATTGGTTAAAAAATAATTAAATTAATATCAATACTTTAGACAACTTTTTAAGTCAGTATTGTAAGTTGAAATCCTAACTGTAAATGTCTATTAGGTTTTGAATTACAGTAACATCAATTACTAACTTAATTGAATCAATATATGAGAGTTATGAATAGATGGAATTAACATTCACTGATGGTTTGGCTTTTATCGGTTTTCTTGCAATGGTTATCGCTGTTTCTCTGTATGCATCCAGAAAGGAAAAAGATACTGCTGATTATTTTTTAGCCGGCCGGAATTTAAGTTGGTGGCTCATCGGTTTTTCGCTGATTGCATCCAACATTTCTACGGAACATTTTGTAGGAATGGCTGGAGCTGGATTCGGCGAGGCTGGACTGGCGATTGCCAGTTATGAATGGATTGCCGCGGTGACACTGGTAATCATGGGCTTGTGGTTATTACCGCTCTTTCTGAAACTCGGTATTTTTACCATGCCGGAATTTTTAGAACACCGATACGGCCCACCGGCAAGAACATTAATGGCAGTTTACATGATGATTGCCTACGTTGGTGTGGCCATCGCATCAGTTTTGTATTCAGGTGCCATCGGCTTGAAAACTATTTTCGGACTGGAATTGGGCAAGGGTATTTGGCTCATAGGGTTCCTCGCCGGAACTTATACGATCTATGGTGGGCTGAAAGCAGTGGTTTGGTCTGACCTGATCCAGGGAGCCGCGCTCTTGTTAGGTGGAATTTTAGTCACTGCAATTGGACTCAACGCAGTGGGTGGGCTGGGTACATTTTTAGAAACCAATGCTGATAAACTGCATACAATACTTCCGGCGGACCACCCGGACATTCCTTGGACGGCAATGCTGTTCGGGATTTGGATACCCAACTTTTTTTATTGGGGGTTTAACCAATTCATCACTCAGCGAACATTGGGCGCCAGGTCTTTGGCTCACGGCCAGAATGGCATCATGTTCGCTGCCGCTATCAAGCTTATCATTCCCTTTATCATTGTATTTCCTGGTATAATTGCCTTTCAGCTTTATGCTGGGGAAATAACGAACGGTGACCAGGCATACGCTGTATTGATCAAGCACTTGCTGCCGGAAGGATTGAGGGGCATTATGTTTGCTGCCTTATTTGGTGCCGTGATGAGCAGTCTGGATTCTATGCTCAATTCATCTTCCGCGATCTTTACCTTGGATATTTATGCAAAATATTTTGGCCATGACTCATCACCGCTGCAGCGAGTCAAAATTGGACGTATTGCCACGGCTGTTTTTGTTGTATTGGGTTGTTTGGTCGCTCCATTGCCTGGCAAATTCGAGGGTGTATTCAAGTATATCCAAATGGTCTGGGGCTTTATATCACCGGGGATTGTGGCCGTATTCTTCTTTGGTATATTTAACCGTCGGGCACCTCTTCCTGCAGCCATGTGGGGGATGGGTTTGAGTATACCTGTATACGGATTCCTTAACTGGTATTTTCCTAAGGTTGCCTTCTTAAATCACATGGCCATTTCATTTATTATCATTATTGTGGTCATGATGGTCATAACTCGGTTGCATCCATTGTCTGAACCTGTGCAATTTGAAATGAAGAATAATATAGATCTAAAGCCAAGTCCTTATGCAAAAAAATTTGGATTCGTGATTATAGGTCTTACAATTTTATTCTATGTAATTTTCTGGTAAAGTTTAATGAGCCCACTGCATGTTAAAAATCCTATTAAATTTTTTACTCTTATATTCATTGCAACCCTAATGCTCTGTGCGAAGGATTATGACCCCAACTGGAAATCGCTAGATTCCCGGACTACACCACAATGGTATAAGGATGCCAAGTTCGGGATATTTATTCACTGGGGATTGTATTCTGTTCCAGCATGGGGACCAAAAGGCAGTTATGCCGAATGGTATCTCAAGGATTTGCAGAGAGGGGATTCATTAAGGATAGATTATCATGAAAAAACGTTTGGTAAGGAATTTTCATACAGAAGCTTCATCGATTTGTTTAAAGCTGAAAAATACGATCCCGATGCATGGGCGAACCTGTTTAAGATAGCAGGCGCAAAATATGTAGTGCTCACTTCCAAGCACCATGATGGCTTTTGCCTCTGGCCCAGTGCGGAAAGTAACGGTTATAATTCTGTATCTGGCGTTGCCAATCGTGATCTTCTTGGTGACCTAAACACAGCGGTAAAAAATGCTGGATTAAAATCAGGATTTTATTATTCCCTGTACGAATGGGAACATCCAGATTATCCATCCAATGTTCCCAAATATGTGGATGAGTACATGTTGCCTCAGTTCAGGGATGTAGTCCAGCGTTCTGAACCAGACATCATTTTTTCTGATGGTGAATGGGATCGGGACTCGGGGGAATGGCGCAGTGAAGAATTTTTGGCTTGGCTATATAATGAATCAAATGCACCAGAAGATGTTGTGGTGAACGACCGTTGGGGTGGAGAGACCCGGTTTAAGCATGGTGGGTATTTTTCCACAGAGTATGACCCCAATTCCGGCTCCATGAATGAAGAATTCATTCACCGTGGCTGGGAAGAATGCCGAGGAATCGGCAGATCCTTTGGGTACAATCAGAATGAAGGTCCGGAAGACTACAATACATCTGAAGATTTGATCAGGCTCTTGGTCGACATTGTTAGCCGTGGCGGAAATTTGCTGCTGAATGTGGGACCAAAAGCAGATGGTACCATTCCAGATATTATGGCAGACAGGCTTCGGGAAATTGGTACATGGCTGGAGAAAAACGGTGAAGCCATTTATGAAACAACCGTTAACCAAATTACAATATCCGGTGAAACTAAATTCACGTTATCGAAGGATCAAAGAACTCTGTTTGCATTTATGGAAGATATTCCAAAAAGTGAAATTATCATTCAAGGTGTCCAGGCATCCGGGAAAAATAAAATCCATTTATTAGGGACGAACGAAAAATTCATCTGGCGAAATCACCGTGACAACCTCACTATAATAATTCCAAAGGGATTTCATGATATTTTAGAAGAATCTCCAGTTTATGTGTTCAAAATCCCTGTAGATCCTTTTTTGAATAAACCCAAAATAGAGATAATCGAAACGGATGGAATTGCAGTTGTGTCGATTGAAGCACAAAATGAAAATGCTGAACTAAGATATTCATTTGGAAACAGAAAAATTAGTCGAAATAGTGCAAAAAAATATGGTGAACCTTTCAAACTTGATAATAGCACTATGCTAAATGTGCAATCTTTTGCAGAGGGATTCCAACCGAGTATTGTTGTATCTGCTCCGGTCAATATTCTGCACGATGATAACGGACTGATCCGCCGGACGTATTTGGGGCAGTGGGGTAATTGTGTTGAAATGCTGGAATCTGTTGTGCAGGAAGAACAGACAGTATTCGATTTTGAATTAAATAATGAAAAGAAAAACAATTTTGGGCATACGTTCAAGGGCTATATCAAAATTGATAAAAGGGGGGAATATGAATTTCAGACCGTATCCGATGATGGCTCAAAGCTGTTGATTAATGGTCAACCTGTTGTGGATAATGATGGTCTGCACAGCCGCCAGGCAGTTTCTGGAAATATTCATTTAAAGAAAGGGATGCACCAAATTGAAGTTCAGTTTTTTGAACGGGGTGGACAGGAATCATTGGATGTAAAATGGGAAAGTCCAGATTTTGAATGGCGGGACATCCCTGCCTTTAAACTATTTACCAGATTGGATGTGAAAAGATGAAAAAAGTAATTTTAACAGTGATAATCGGAATGACATTGAACAAAGCCCAAAATCCACCAGAAATTAAAGACCCTTCCATTTACGAAATCAATAAGGAACCGGCACGTGCTACCTTTTTTCATTTTGAATCAAAAGCTTTGGCTAAAACGGATAATCCCTCCCAATCAGATTATTATCAATCACTTAACGGAACCTGGAAATTCCATTGGGTTCGGGAACCGGCTGAGCGTCCAAAAGAATTTTACAAAGTTGATTATGATGATAGTGAATGGGTGGATTTTCCTGTACCTGCTAACTGGGAAATAAATGGTTTTGGTATTCCCATTTATGTGAATATTCCATATGAGTTTACCAGTAGCCCTAAACCACCAGCCATCCCGGATAATTATAATCCGGTAGGGTCCTATCGTCAACATTTCAATATTCCTAATGATTGGTCAGACAGGAGAATTATGCTCCATTTTGGCGCAGTAAAATCTGCATTTTTCTTGTGGATAAATGGCAAAAAAGTGGGGTACAGTCAGGGCAGTAAACTGCCGGCAGAATTTGATATTACTGAGTTTGTACACAGTGAAAAAAACCTACTGGCAATGGAAGTGTACCGCTGGTCCGATGGCACCTATCTGGAGTGTCAGGATTTCTGGCGCATCAGCGGTATTGAGCGAGATGTTTATCTGTACGCTGAACCGACAATTCGTATCACTGATTTCTGGGCGAAAACTCCGCTGGATAAAACTTATATAAATGGTGAATTTGATCTGGATGTTCAATTAGCTAATGATTCAGTCGAGGATGAAAAAATCACAATTCATACAGAATTATTGAATCAAAATGGCAGGCGTGTTTTTAATAGAACTGAACGGGTTGCAATAAATAAAAAGTCAACTCTGGATTACAATATTCAAAAAACGATTAAAAGAGTAGCAAGGTGGACGGAGGAAACACCAAATCTTTATCGGTTAAACATTAATCTTAAAAAAGGGCATGTTGTAATAGCATCAATAACTGAACAGATTGGATTTCGAACCATAGAAGTAACGGATGGACAATTAATGGTAAATGGCCAACCAATCCTGATTAAGGGAGTAAACCGACATGAGCATGACCCCTTAACCGGTCATGTGCTCAGCAGAGGGTCCATGGAAAAAGATATCCGGCTCATGAAACAATTCAACATCAATACAGTGCGGACCAGCCATTACCCCAATGATCCATACTGGTATGATCTCTGCGACAAATACGGTCTATATGTTATTGATGAAGCAAATATTGAAAGCCATGGCATAGGTTATCATCCGGATAAAACATTGGGCAACAAACCAGAGTGGATGGGTGCGCATCTTTCCAGGATCCAACGCATGGTTGAACGTGATAAAAATCATCCTTCAATCATTATGTGGTCCATGGGAAATGAAGCAGGTGATGGTGTCAATTTTATTGCCGGTTCGAACTTGATCCATGAGCGGGACCCTTCAAGACCGGTCCATTATGAACGGGCATTGGCTCGGGACCATGTGGATATTTATTCTCCAATGTATCCCAGCATTTCTGAGCTTGAAAAATGGGCATCCAAAGAACATAAAAGACCGCTCATCATGTGTGAATATATGCATGCTATGGGAAATAGTCTGGGAGGGATGTCAGATTACTGGAAAACTATTCGCAAACACCCCCAATTGCAAGGAGGATGTATCTGGGACTGGGTAGACCAGGGGTTATTGGAAAAAACCGATGATGGTCAACAATACTTTGCATATGGCGGTGATTATGGTCCTCCAAACACACCCAGTGATGGGAATTTCCTTATTAATGGCTTGGTTCAACCTGACAGGAAACCTAATCCCCATTTTTATGAAGCAAAAAAAGCATATCAGGACTTTTTAATAAAACCCATTGATCCCAGCCTTTTTGAAATAGAAATTACTAATGAACATTTTTTTACAAATTCTGATGAATTTGAAATATCATGGTTCATCAAGTCTAACGGAAACGTATTGAAATTCAAAGTACTTGATGACCTACACCTTGAACCCCAAGAAAAAATAAACATTATAGTTCCCATAGATGAAATTGAAACAGAGTCGGGAGTGGAGTATTTTCTTGAATTTGAATTTAGAACAAAGGAAGAAAAAGGTTTGGTTCCAAAAGGCCATATAGTTGCCTGGGAACAGTTTTCACTTTTTAAGTTTTCAGAACTTTATTCTTTTTCAAAAATATTGAATGAAGCAACAATTAACAAAGATCATTCGTTTAAAGAATCCCAAGAATTTCCAATATTCAAAAGTGTAAATGAAAAGAAAGACCGAGTTGAAATTATAGGCAAAGATTTTGCTGTTGTGTTTTCTAAAGAAACAGGTACTATAGAATCATGGAAATGGGAGGGCAAAGAACTTTTGTTGAAAGGTCTGCAACCAAATTTCTGGCGAACTCCTATAGATAATGATTTTGGAAATCAAATGCCAAAGCGGATGGAAGTTTGGCGTTACGCCAGTGATAAAAAAAATATTATCGAGATTAATAGCAATTCATCAGAATCGATTGTTTTATTTTCAGTTAAGTTTGAATATCCTACTATTTCATCTTACGGTTATCTCAACTATATGGTTTGTGGAGATGGTAGAATAATCGTTTCTCACATGTTTGAGACGGAGAATAAAAAATTATCCAATCTTCCTAAGTTTGGGTTATCCACGGAGATACCACGAGAGTTCGATAACATGACATGGTTCGGACGTGGACCCCATGAAAGTTATATTGACAGAAAAGCCAGCACAAAAGTTGATATTTTTTCAGGTAAAGTGGAGGATCAATACCACCCTTATGTTCGGCCCCAGGAAAACGGAAATAAAATAGATGTCCGTTGGTCAACATTTCGAAATGACGATGGAGTAGGGTTAATGGTGCATGGATTAATTTCTCTGAATGCCAGCCATTTCAGATTGGGAGATTATGATGACGGGTTAGGAAAATCTAAAAGTGGTGCAACTGGGCATATGGGAACTACCAAACAACAAAGGCATACTTACGACATGGTAACCAGAGATTTAATAAGCTTAGATATTGATCAATTGCAAATGGGCATTGGTGGTGAAGACAGTTGGGGAGCACAGCCATTATTGAAACATCAAATCAAACCAAATAATTTTCATTATGAATTTACTTTGTTCCCCTTATCACAAAACAGTGACCCCATAAATATTGTCAAAAAAGAAATGCAACATAAAATACAGTAACATTTACAATATTAGATTAATTTAATGATGAACAAATTTGTTGTTATATGCATTGATTATCACAACATTTTCAACTTTGGCCAACGGCAAAAAATATGGAAAAGGCCAATGGATATCAATTCCATTGAAAGGTGATGATGAATGGGAAATTTTTTTGGATTAAAATGTTAAATAGCCCCTCCTGTTAGCGGAGCTTTTTATTCCCTCACCTCTTTGTAAAAAAGTGGGGATGGGGTAAATAGAAGAGATGAAATGCTTATCTTGTTCTCATAATTGGAGAAGAACCAAATTAACAGAGTATATTTCATTTTTATCCAGTTGTCCAAGTTGTGGTAGCCGCCTCGTGGTTAGGAATGATTTGGTCCTATCTATTTACAAATTTATTAAGAAATTATTCTATAAATCATAGGATGCATCCTCTTCCCAGTAGCAGGGCTTTTTGTTTCCCCATATATTTGTAAAAAGTAGGGGGCAGGGGAAATTGGCGGAAGTTTTTTTTGTGGGATGATGGGTAGATTTAAATATGATTAACCGAGTCACATCACCAAATCGAAAAAATAGATTTAAAGCAATAATTATTGGTGGTACTGGAGCTACAGGTAAACAGCTATTGAATCAACTCCTAAATAATCATAATTGTAAGTTAGTTACTTCTATCGGAAGAAGGCCAGTCTTTGACGGTAAAAAAAATGATAAGTTAATGGATGTTGTTATTGAATCACTTTTCAAATTGTCATCCACTGAAGAGTATTGGAAAAATAATGATGTATTTTTTAATTGTATAGGTACAACACGCCACCGCGCAGGAGGAGCAAGAGAGTTTATTAATATTGAATTAGGTATTTCAAATGAAGCGGCTAAAATGGCTGCAAATGCTAATATCCCTCATGCTTCGCTAATATCAGCTAAGGGTGCAAACCATAAATTATGGGCTAAAGATTGGATTCATCCATTATTGTATATAAAAACTATTGGTCAAAAAGAGCAAACCATAATATCAAATTTCTCCTTTAATAGAGTTTCTATTTTTAAGCCAGGCATGTTAATACGACTTCAGGGTGAGCAGACATGGTTAGAACAATTATCTGAATCAAAAGGATTTGGACTTAGAGTAGATACTTTAGCATCAGCAATGATATGTGATGCGGAAAGAGTAAAGTTCGATCCAGCACAAGATTCACCTCAGTTTTATATTGGTAATGAATCTATAAAAAGTTCTCTAAAATTATAAGAAAAACAATCTTTCTCTACTTCCTTGAGATTTTTTTTGTGGATTTATAGATAGATCTGTTAGGAGGGGCCATCCTCCTAAAGGTCATTCTATCTGAGTATGATAATAAGGGTGGGTCCGATCTCAAAGTTGGACCGCCTCCTGAATGGCCCGATAATTAGATTATATTTATTAGGAGTAAAGATGGGGGATTTTCTCCCCCATATCATGGGAATGTTCCTCTGGAATCATATTATTTACCCAAACGTCCTGCATGATAATCTTCAAAAGCCTGAAGTATTTCACCTCTAGTGTTCATCACAAAAGGGCCTCCGCGGGCAACTGGTTCATTCAAGGGCATTCCCGCCACTATAATAAATCGAGTGTTGTGCGCGTTAGCAGTACACCTAAAGAAACCTTCTGTACTCAGAACGCCAAGATGACTTTTTAAGAGCGTTTGCTCGCAAGAAATTTTTCCTTCATATACATAGCAAAATCCATTCCATCCATCCTCGACAGGTATACTGATATTGAATCCTTTTTCCAGTGTTATGTCATAATAAAGCATCCCGGTGTGGGACCTTCCGGGGCCGGTAATACCTAAAAATGTACCCGCAATGATTTTAGCCTTCCCACCTGAGAAACTGACGATTGGAATTTTTTCAGCAGGGATATCGTTGTAGGACGGTTCAATCATTTTTTTTCCTTAGGCAAGTTCAGCCATAGCTGAAATCCCCTGACCAGGCCCTTGGTCTGCTCGGGCATTTCGCTATGGATAACACCCTTTCCTGCTGTCATCCACTGCACCGATCCGTCCGTTAGGTATCCTTCATTGCCTGCCGTATCCTTGTGCCGAAATTTCCCATTAATCATATATGTAATCGTTTCAAATCCTCTGTGTGGGTGGGGTGGAAACCCCGCAATGTAGTCATCGGGATCGTCACTGCCGAATTCATCCAGCAATAAAAACGGATCCAGCATATCCAGGTTTGGGCTGGCAATGATACGGGTGAGATTAACCCCTGCCCCGTCACTGGTTTGGATACCCTTTACAGTCCGTAGTATAGTCCGGGTTTTGGTTTCTGTGGCTGCACTGATATTATGATCCATATATATAATCCTTTATAAGTGTTTCAAATTTAGGTTAAATGGATTTATTTATTTTTGAATAAGTAATATATTTTTATTGTCTAACAATAATATAACAATGATTAAATTATTATAATGCAACGACTATTATTTATACCATTAATATTTCTTATGTTGTCCTGTGAGGATAAGCAGGA
>CAZBBE010000053.1:0-9601 GCA_964489755.1 uncultured bacterium
AGGCCATGTAGGCACCGTTCCAGTAGGCATTGTCCATGGGTTGTCCATCACTGGTAACATTTACTACGGAGATAATAGTACTTCCGGTAGAATCGATACCTAAACGTCCAAAAGTATCATAAAAATATTGAAACACATAACCGGTATTGCTGTGGGCAGAGACCTGGTCAGCCTCCCAAGTATTTACATTATCTGAATAAGCATAGTATAGGCTTTCACCCTGATACCGAAGTGTCCATAAGCCCCCCAGAGGAGTCCCAGGCAAAGATCCACCCTGCCAAATGGGGCGAGATGAGTCAATCATATAATACCATCCGGAAATCTCATAGGAATGAATCGTCTGTTGTGCTCCATTTAAATCAGTTGCAGTACCCGATGCAGGACCATCGCTCTGGGTATTATTATATTTTTCAAGAATTTCACCTGTTTTTGCATCAATAAAATAGTACCAGTTGTCCACAGCATTGGGGCGCACCTGCACATGCCAGATTAAATGAGGGGTGCGAACATCCTTTTCAATCCAGATGTATTGTTTACCCACGGGACTATCATAAGATAAAAGCGCTCTCATTTCATCATTAAATTCTGCTACAGTGCTGAAAGTGCCTATATCATCAAGGGCAATCTGAATAGCCTGATCTTTTAAATAATTGATTTGGGATAGATCCAATTCCTTGGGCGAAGGGGAAAAGCGGGCATTGATCAAATACAAATCACCCTCAGGCTCAAAGTGGGAGACAACCGTTTTTCCCCAGACCGGAATCCCTTGGTATACCTGTTGGAATTTCACATGTTTTTTTCCATACCGATCATTGAATTCCTTCACAGTCTCCAATTCTGAATATGAATCTTCAAGCCGAAATACATCTTTGTGAACACTGATAAATTCTTTGGCTATCTCCTGTGCAGAATAAGCCCCTATTAATTGATTGCTGAACTCACTCAATTCTGGTCCACTTATAAATACGGGAGTATCATTTATCTTATCCCAGCTAACGTTGAATTTTGATTTGAATTCAGCTTTTTTAATTTGACGGGTTAAATTGATTGGATTTTTTTTCAATCTGGTTAGAGATTGGGACAATGAAGAATTTGTCCCTTTTTTTAATTGCTGATTTTGAGAAGGTTCTCCGATCACTTCTTTCAATCTTTCACCAAGTACCTGCAGGTCAGATATGGTTGGTTTTTGTATCGTCCCGTTACTTTTTATGGGTTTATTGCTCAGGGCAGTTTTATCGACATTTTCACCAAAAAGGCAATGAAAAATCAGAAAAACTGGTAGAATCCATTTGGATGGTTGATGCTGTGTAACCATTTGATATCTTAACATTTTAGACCTCCTAGGTTTTATCAATATTATTAATAGTTTTCTCAAAATAAAATAAATTTTAATTCAATAGAGAGTGTGTCTATTGATCCATAGATATTGTTATTTCTCCTTCTCCGTTGCTTCTCAGCCAATATGCATGTCCTGGCTCGAAAATCTGGGGCTCAAAATACTCACCATCATACCCAAAGACAGAGCCTTCAATGATCAACTCACTCTCAATTTCTGCAACATTGACAGCAAAAGAAATCCCGGAAATCAAATTCCATCCTTCGTTCACCGTAAGGGTCAATTCTTCGGTTAATTCACCTGAAAGGAACACGGATCCCTCACTATTGAACCGAAGCCAGTATCCGGTTCCGGGAGTTAATTGTGTTTCCTCAACATATCCACCATCTGAATAACTGAACAGGGAGTTTTCGACTGCTTCTGGGAGCAAGAAATCGACTGAATTATTTTCAGGTATCAAGGGTAATCCAATCATATTCCAACCATAATCAAAAGTTACCTCAAAAAATGAAATCAAAAACTCATCAATCCAAGCTACACCTGCCAACAATAGAATGCCAGCGGCGTCTCCGTGTCCTCCTAAATTTTCAACGTAAATCTCTACGTTTTCTGCCCCATGATCCATAAAATAATCGTAGGTGTTCAGCGTATTTTCAACCGGAACCAACTCATCATCAATGCTGTGGAGCAGGGTGACAGGCGCATGTGGAACCCATGGATAAACATCATTCTCCTGGAGTGCCTGACGGAGTGGATGGTCAGGATTTGATAATACTTCTTCAACAATTTCAGGAAGTAAAATATCCATGGGAACGGCCGGCATGATATTGTTCACTTCATTCCCTGAATGATTTCCATCAAAAAGAGGCGGAAGCAGGGTATCATAGGGCGAAATAAAAAATTCTGACGGAGAGTCAAAAAGGTCATACACATCATTATACGCAAAAACAGTGTAAGGCAGGTAATATGGTGAGCCATAGGGCTCGGGCGTCATCATCAGGTCAAACATGACAGTTGATAGGTCATAGGGTCCGGCACAGGGAGCCGATGCGGTTACCTCAAATTCTTCAGTCAGTTCTTCCTTAATATATTTATGAGCAGCCATCGTGACATAGCCACCTTCAGAATAACCGGATAAAAATAATTGATCGGACACGGATACATCTATGGAATCACAAAGGTACATTCCGGCACGAATCATATCCACAACTGCAGTTGCTGAAGATATGGACACCATGTAGGGATGCATCATTTCAGATACCCCCAATCCCAGAAAATCCGGAATAGCGGTGATAAATCCCCTACCTCCCAGCCACATACTTACAACATCAAATCCATTAACAGAGGAAACACTGTTTCTTTTTAGAACGGTACCATGCTGATAACTGAATAAAGGTCTAGGGTTTGATTGTGATGTTAAAGGAACAGCCAAAACCCCTGATGCAATTGTGGGAACATCATGTGGATCAATTGTATGATATTCAATCCGATAGAGAGATACATCGTAGGTAATGTCCAAAGGTATATCAAATTCAGAGAAATCAGATTCAAGTTCGGAAATAATTTCATCTGCAGTTTTGGTCTCCATCAGCTCCGCTAAATGAATGGCTCCCTGTTCCTGTGACAATGAAATATTGAATATTCCAATAATAAATATAATTTTTTTGAAAATAGTTTTCCCTCTCATGATAATGGTAAAACCGAAAGTTTAGATTTGATTTCTTTTTCTATATCTTCAGCTGTTACCGGTGTATTAGAATTATTGTTTTCCATAATCCAGTCAAGAATCCTCTGCTGGACCTCACCTCTTTCCTGCACAATGGAATAGGGAATTTGATGAAATGAAACCATTGAATATCGAGAAATAAATTGATCTGGATATTTTAATTCCAATTTTCTTTCCAAGTCTCTTTGAGTCAAAAACTTTTCATTATTGACTGAATCTCTCATTTCAATATAATTCTCTAACGCCATATCCGCTATAGCATCTCCGTCCGTTTTCCTTTTTATTGAGAATGATTTAAATAATTCCATCCAATCATCTTTGCTGTCCATCATTTGGTTTAAAACCGTGCAATCTTCAAAGGATGCATTCATTCCCTGACCGAAAAAAGGAACCACTGCATGGGCCGCATCACCAATGAGAACTAATTCATTTACATTCCATGGGGAGCATTTTACCGTCCCGAGCTTTCCTGTTGGATTAGAAAAAAAATCAGTTTGCAGGTCGGGAATGAATCCAAGGACGTCCGGAAATTTTTCCTTAAAAAGGTCGTCAAGATCATTCGGAGATCCGACGGTGGAAAAACTGATATCCCCAGTGTTTGGTAAAAACAGTGTCACAGTGAATGACCTATTAATATTGGGTAGAGCAATGAGCATAAATTTGCCCCGGGGCCAAATGTGCAGAGCGTTTGGATCCAATTGAAAGTCACCGGATCTATCGGGAGGTATATTTAATTCCTTGTATGAATGTCCAAGAGGGTCAAATGATCCCGATATAACCCCGCTCCCTATCATGGATTCTCTCACCGCAGAACCGGCACCGTCTGCAGCAATTACCGGTGCCCCATTTACGGTAACCAGGTCTCCATTGACCTCATTTGTAATAAAAACAGTTCCAGACTCCAAATCCATTCCGCTACAGGTATGCTGAAAAAAGAATCGTACTTTTTTAGTCTTTTCCGCTTCTGTCATTAAAAGGACATTCAGTTCCGCACGAGAAACAGAATTAATATATTGGTCGGATCTTCCATATGGAAGGAACCGGGTGCTCCCGTTTATATCATGAATCTTTCTCCCGTACATCGGAATTAATTGTGATGATATATGATGGGAAACCCCAATGTCTTTCAATGCTGTGATTCCCCGTTTTGAAATCGCCAGGTTGATGGACCTCCCAGCAGGGATGTTTTCTTTGCGCATATCCGGCCGTTGCTCATATATGTCAACCCTACATCCTTTTTTGGCAAGATACATTGCCATTACCGGACCAGATAGTCCACCCCCAATAATGATTATTTTTTCATTTTTCCCCGAATTCACATTTCCTCTTTTAACAATTCGATAAATTTCCACACCTCGTAAAATGTATTATAAAATGGGACGGGAGCAACGCGAATAACATTCGGTTCACGCCAATCTGCCACCACTCCTTTTTGAGTTAACCCCTGAAAAACTTTCCTGCCCCTTTTCTCTAAAATAATTGATAGCTGACAGCCTCTTTCCTGAGGAGAAACCGGGGTGATGATTTCCAATGAAAGATCATTCAGTAGAAAAGATAAATAGCTGGTGAGTAGTTTACTTTTTTCCCTGAGTGACTTTATTCCTGTGGAATGGAATAGCTCCATAGATGCTCGCAGGGAAGCAAGAGGAAAAATGGGCGGATTGGAACATTGCCAACCTTCTGCTCCGTTGAGAGAATCAAATGAATTCTCCATGTCAAAACGGGTATTTTTGTTATGTCCCCACCATCCATTAAACCGTGGCAGTTCAGCATTACCATGGTGATTTTCATGGATAAATACTCCTGAGAGACTTCCAGGACCTCCATTTAAATATTTATAACCGCACCAAGCTGCAAAGTCCACCCTCCAGTCATGAAGATTAAGGAGAATGTTCCCGGCTCCATGTGCCAGATCAAACCCGACAATACACCCTGCCCTATGTCCCGCTTCGGTTATGGTTTTCATATCAAAAACCTGACCAGTAAAATAATTTACGCCTCCAATAAATATCAATGCCAAGTTGTCTTTTTCCCTGTTGATATAATATAATATTTCATCTGTTGTTATACATGGGTTCCCTAATGATGATTTCATAGTAACGATTGCTTCATCAGGACTGAATCCATGGAAGCGAGCTTGGGACTCAAGAGCAAATCGGTCTGATGGAAAAGCATGGTCTTCAATGAGAATTTTATACCGTTCCTTAGTTGGCCGGTAAAAGGAAACCATGAGCAAATGAATATTAACAGTCAGTGAGTTCATAACAACTACTTCTGAGGGCAATCCTCCTACAAGTTCGCTGGTATGATCCGTCAGAAATTCATGATATGGAAACCATGGAGTGTCTCCTTTCGAATGACCTTTTACTCCCATCAATCTCCAATTATTTATTTCTTGCTGAACATATTTTTCTGCTTTCTTAGGTTGGAGCCCCAGTGAATTCCCGCAAAAATAAATGGACTGATTTTTTTGATGTGCAGGAGGAATATGAAACTGATTCCGAAACTTTTTTAACGAATCCTGTTCATCCATTTTGTGAGCAAAGGATTCCTCGTGGGAAAAATTCATGTGAGTATTGGATAAAGAACCGGACGCGAAAGAGATGCATCCAGTAACAAATTTGCTACCTGAAGATTGATAAAATAAATTCCATCTATAATCTCATTTGGAACAAAAATTAGTTCAGTTATTGTCGAAGTTGATGGCTCTTGTTGGGAAAGTGTATGAGTATTAATTGGAACATCCCAAAATAAATGATGACCTGCTAAAGTTCCACCATCAATTGCTCTATCGAGGGAAGGAAGATCTATGCAGAGATGGATAATATTCAATTTTTTGATGACCTCAACAGCAGATAAGGTAAAATATGGAGGAATGTTTTTGTCATCATATTTCATAGTGAGTTTTTTATCAGTATTAGGGAGAGTTCGAACAACCAGTACCTCAATAGGAAAATCTAAATTCCCAATCTTATTTTCTATCATAGCTCCAGTAATAACTTCGTCAGTGGAACTATGATACTCTGATAGTTTTTCTTTTTCTTCAAAACCACTCTCGGGAGTAACAGAAATAACATAAGCTGATTTCAGTCCATTTAGAGCAAAATTATTTATTAAAATAGATTCATCTACAATATGTCCAACGCACTCAGTATGTGTTGTGTGACAGTGTGGAATAATAGATACAATATCAAAATTACAACCACCCCCAAGGTGTGTACTCCCCTTAATCATTCCCTTTTCGTAGGGACTCGCTAATGCATTCGGAACATTAAAATAATTTAATTGTTCTCCCTCAAAATCTACTGGAATCGATATATCATATGGAGAATTCAAATCTACCTGAAATTGGTGATCATCCATATGAATAAAACTATCCATTCATTCTCCGGTGATAAAATCTGAACGGTTCATCCCTAACCATTTTAATGCATTCTCCCCTAACAATTTTGATTTGAGTCCATCCGAAAAATCCTGATTGTCCTGTATCATTTCCCCCGGATTCTTTTCTCCCAATGGAAAGGGATAATCAGTCCCCAGCGCTACCTTGTCATTTCCAAAGACTTTAATTATTTGTTCAAGTGTATTCCCATCATGAACCAGTGAATCTACCCAGAAATTTCCTAGGAATGATCCTGGATTTTTCGGTGTATCAATGGCACATAAATCCGGTCTGACCTTAAAACCATGCTCAATTCGTCCAATTGTTCCTGGGAAAGAGCCACCACCATGCGCAAAAGCTAATTTTAAATTTGGAAATTTCTCCAAAACTCCTCCAAATAATACAGAACAGATAGCACGGGATGTTTCTGCAGGCATCCCGACCAACCATGGGAGCCAATATTTTTGCATGTCTGATTCACCCATCATATTCCATGGGTGAATGAATATTGATGCATTCAAGGATTCTGCTGTGCTGAAAAAATTTGTGAACTCAGGTTCATTCAAGTTTTTTCCATTAATATTTGTCCCAATTTGCACACCACGAAAATGTAGTTTTTTCATACATCGCTCTAATTCTTCCACAGCTAAATCCGTATCCTGCATCGGCACAGTTCCCAATCCGATAAAACGATGGGGGAACTGAGATATGGTTTGAGCTATATCATCATTAAGAAATTGTGCTAGATTATGTGCATCCTTTGCTTTTGCCCAATAACTGAACATGATGGGAACTGTGGATAATACCTGTACATCCACTGAATTATGATTACACTCCTTCAACCGATCCAATGGGTCCCATGTATTGGATTTCACTTCTCTAAAATCAAATCCATCTCTCATCATCATGGCACATCCGTTTTGTCTGTGGTGCAGTTGAATCCATCCTCCATATCCGTATTTTTGTTCGAGGTTTTCCCATTCCCGAGGTAAAATATGAGTATGGATATCAATTTTAATCATGATTGTTTTTCCGGAGGTTGTTGGATTTCTCCGCACTCACTACAGGTGCGGTTTGTTTCACTACTCCAATAGGCTTCAAACAATGGGGGTAGTTGGGTTACAATATCGGTCAACTGGATAAATTTTTCATACAGCATTGTATTGCAAGAATCGCAATACCACCGAAATCCGTCCAGTTCTCCTGATTTTCTCTGGCGTTCAATCACCAGTCCCACCGTTCCGGGAAACCTCTGAGGAGAATGGGGAACATTGGATGGTAGCAAAAAAATCTCTCCTTCTTGAATGGGAATATCACGAAATTCTTTTGATTCATACACTTTCAGAATCATGTCACCCTCAAGCTGATAAAAAAATTCTTCCGCTATATCCACATGATAATCCTTGCGGGTGTTGGGACCACCTACAACCATGATAATGAATTCCGTATCCTTGTAGACGACCTGATTACCCACAGGGGGTTTTAGTAAATGACGGTTTTCTTCGATCCATTGTTTAAAATTGATTGGTAATTGCATGAAACTATCCTGAATTATTTGAAAAATTAATTTGTATTTTTATCTTCATATTTCCACAGTCCAATTCCTTGTATTGTGATTCAGTTTACAACCGCAATACATTTCAACTCAATGGCAATCGGTGTGGGTAAAGAGGTAATCTCAACTGTAGTTCTGCACGGTTGATTTTCTTTGAAATAGTCTGCATAAATTTTATTATAGGTTTTGAAATCATTCTTCATGTCTGTAAGGAAAACAGTTACATCCACCAGATTATCCCATGAACTTCCCGATGCTTCCAGAATGATTCGTACATTTTCAAATACAGAATAACATTGTTCTGAAATATCATATTTTATGATCTCACCAATTTCATCTAATTCAACCCCGGGAATTTTATCCGTACCGGGCTTCCGTGGACCTACGCCTGAAAGAAAAAGCAGATTTCCCACTTTTCGGGCATGTGGGTATGCTCCCACGGGTTCCGGTGCATTTTGGCTAATAAATTTTTCTACACTCATATTTTCACACACACATTTTTAGGTTCAGTAAAAAATTGCAAAGATTTAAATCCACCTTCACGACCTACACCGGAATTTTTCATGCCACCAAACGGGATGCGTAGATCTCGAAGCATCCATGTATTTACCCAAACAATCCCAGAATCGATGGCAGATGCAATTCGATGGGCACGACTTACATCTTTAGTGAAAATACTTGCAGATAAACCATACTTGGTAGAGTTGGCCATATCAATAACTTCTTTTTCAGTTGAAAACGGTATCATAGAGACTACCGGTCCAAAAATCTCTTCCTGATTAGTTCTGCAAGTGTAGTTGAGACCGTCTATGATGGTTGGCTTAATATAGTAACCTTCCGAAAGTTCGCCCTCTAAAATAATGCGCTTTCCGCCGGTGAGGATTTCGCCTCCCTCCGATTTTGCTAACTCTATACAGGATAAGACTTTCTTCATATGGGCTTTAGATACAATCGCACCTAAATTACTATCATCTTCTTTTGGATTTCCCACTTTCAGCTCTTTGGTCTTGCTGGTAAAAGTATCACGGAATTTTTTATAAATAGATTCCTGAACAAAAAGGCGGGAACCACTCAGGCAAATTTGTCCCTGATTTGAAAAAGCAGCCTTTACAGCCATATCCACTGATTTATCAAATTCAGCATCCTCAAAAACAATATTGGGATTTTTACCACCCAATTCAAGAGATAGTTTTTTAAACATGGGCGCTGCCACCGATGCGATTTTTTCGCCCGTTGCCGTTCCGCCTGTAAATGAAATAATAGGCACATCAGGATGGCGACTCAGTGCATCTCCCGCTTTATGACCATAACCATGAACAATATTTAATACTCCTTTTGGGAGATTAGCTTTTTGGGAAATCTTACTGAGCAGAAATGCGGTCATGGGGGTGATTTCAGAGGGTTTGGCTACCACTGTATTTCCAGCAGCCAGGGCAGGAGCAATTTTCCAGGTGAGTAAATAAAGAGGTAAATTCCAAGGAGATATACAACCCGCCACACCCACAGGCTGTCGTAGAGTATAGTTCAGGGCTTTACCGTCCATTTCGTGAATTTCTGAATCAAAATGGAGTGATGCTGTAGCAAAAAATCTAAAATTTTCCG
>CAZBBE010000054.1:0-9572 GCA_964489755.1 uncultured bacterium
TTTTCATCTTTAGCAATGGGTGCTGTTGGACGTGCGGCAATGGCTATGATTGAAGAAGTGCGCCGTCAGTTCAGAGAAATCCCTGAATTAAAAGCAGCCCTTGATGTTTTAGGAAAAGGGGATGAATCCTCCTGGTCTGACGAAGAAAAAACTATTTATGAAACAGGATTGACAAAAGCCGAACATGGACGCTGCGTAGAAATTTCAACCCAATCTGCCATCAAAGAAATGCTATTACCCGGGCTATTAGCAGTATTAACCCCTGTAATTGTTGGTAAAATATTTGGACCTGAAGCATTAGGAGGATTGTTGGCTGGTGTTACTGTGAGTGGTGTGTTGATGGCTATTTTTCAATCCAATGCTGGCGGAGCATGGGATAATGCCAAGAAAATGATCGAAGAGGGAATAGAAATAAACGGTAAAAAATATAGAAAAGGATCTGATGTTCATAAGGCCGCAGTTGTGGGTGATACTGTGGGCGACCCCTTTAAAGATACCTCAGGACCTTCCCTGAATATTTTAATTAAATTAATGTCTGTTGTATCCTTGGTCATTGCACCATTGATTTAGATTGGAGAAACTAAAATGAGATACTATGAAACATTGTATATTGTAAATCCGAGCTTTGAAAAAGAACGGTTAAACAAGATTATAGAAACAATTAATGGTGAATTTGACAAGAATAAAGTGAAAGTGATAAACCATTATGTGTGGGGGAAAAAGCGACTTGCCTATCCTATACTAAACCACAAATATGGGACTTATATCATGATTCACTTTGAGAGTGTCGAGCGACAGTTTCTGATGAATTTAGGTATGTTTTTGAAACTAAACACATCTGTAATGCGTCACCAAACAGTGCGTTTGGATAAACAACCGGACGTTGTAGAGCCCCATGAAATTATGGTTGAGAATGAAATGTCTGAATCTGATAAGACCATAAATGAACAAGAGGTCAGCATTGAAGAAACTTTGTTATCGGACAATGCTAATACTAAAAACGAGGAAAATACTGAAAAGAGCGAAAATGACAGTAAGGAAAGCCCGGAAGAAAATTTACAGGAAGAAACAGATGATGAAAGTATAAAATCGGTCCAACAAGAAGAAATATAATAGAGGAGGTAAACATGGCACTTATACAAAAAAAGAAATACTGCTATTTTAAAGAAAACGGAATAACAGAAATTGATTACAAAGATGTAAAATTACTGAGGCGTTTTATTACTGATCAGGGGAAAATAATGCCCCGGAGAGTCACAGGAACAACTACAAAAATACATAGAAAATTAGTCCGGGGGATTAAGAGAGCCCGAAACATCGCCTTGATACCCTATACAAATGTAAACCAGGAAAGACAATAAAATGGATATTATATTATTGACGGATGTAAATAATCTTGGGATAGCAGGGGATGTAGTTAAGGTAAAACCGGGATTTGCAAGAAACTTCCTTGTTCCTCGCGGTATGGCGCTGAGGGCTTCCAAACAGAATTTAGCCGTTGCAGAAGAGCGAAAAAGAGTTATCAAAAAGCGGGCGGGGAGGGCACAAAAAGTATATATTAATTTAGCAAATTCCATAACCAATACTGAACTGACTATTGAAGTGCAGGTGGGAGAAGAAGAACGGATATTTGGTTCTGTTAACAGTCAAGATATTCACCAAGCCTTATTGGATAAAGGAATTTCAGTGGATCGTCATACCATTCAACTTGAAGAACCAATTAAAGCACTGGGTGTTTACAATGTACCGGTAAAAGTGACACCCGACCTTATCCCTGAATTAAAATTATACGTGATTAAAACGATTTAATTAGACAGATATTTTGACCCGAGAAAACTGATTCAGGTTATAATTTATTTTCCTTAAAATTGGAGAATATTCCTGAATAAAACCCCCATTTCTCTCAGACCGAAATGAAGTGAGGAACCGTACTTGATCCCAATACGGAGAAGGAATTGAAGGGAACAAATTTCCTTTCCAGATAAATAGCAAACTTCCCCCTCTTAAAGAATCTAACGGATATAAAAATTAATACAGGGTTTTGTGATAATTAATTGAAAGGGGAACCGCCTCTTTTTTAGGTTTGAGATGATGATTAATAATCGATATAACCTGAGAGCTATTTACTGACACTCTATACTCTTTTATTTCTGATTATGATATAGCATATATTTCGCTGTTTCATAAATCCCCAATGTCATTTCTTCAAATGTTATTACTTCTCTTTCTTTTTCAGATTTTATATCCTGTGCAGGGTCGCTACTTTGTAGATCATGAAATTCCATTCCTGATTCATTGCGAAAGATGCGCAAATAATTTTTTCCATCCAGAATACCATAACTGCTGGGGGCTATCTTTTTATTAACAACAAAGGCTATTCCATCTTTAATCTTTAATATATCTCTACCCAAAGTTCTATTGGTGTATGAAACACCACTTAAACTTGCGATAGTGGGTATCAGGTCGGGTAAACCACACACCGTTTTGACATGCTTCTGTTGAATAAAACCAGGCGAATATATTATCAGTGGTACATTATACGAACGCAGTCTTAGGGCATAATCATCCGCAGGCATATGATCTGCTTTGGGATCGGCATTGCCATGATCGCCGAACAACACAAAAATGGTGTGTTCAAAATAGTCTACCGATCTCGCCATCTCAAAAAATTTTCCGATGGAATGATCCAGGAGTCGCATCGCGTTGTACTGGGTCAGTGAACTAAATCCTGCTTTGCGCAAATCCTCTTCGTTTTTATCCTTAATTTCAAATCCGGCATTATCATCCGGAATGGAATAGGGACGATGATTTCCAGCAGTTTGCACCACAGCAAAAAATGGTTTTTTGGGATCTCTTTCGGCAAAAATATTGTGGGCCTCACGAAGGAGATTCAAATCGGAAATACCCCATACATCCACCCGTGGCCGGTCGTAGTCGTCTAATTCGATAAGTTTCATATCTTTCAGATTATAAGTGATAAGACTGCGAATATTTGCCCAGCTGGCACTGCCACCAATCAAGTAATATTTGTCATGGTTTACAAATTCAGAAATGATGCTGTATTGATCGCGTATAAGTGGGTTGCGTGAAGATGTTTTGTTTCGGGACAGGTCTGGGATACCCGTCACCATAGTAAAGACAGAACGGGATGTGCTTACCCAGGGCACATAGAATTTGGAAAAGAAAAGCCCATTACTAGAGAGTCGGTCTAACGTGGGTGTGGGATTATAGGGGTTCCCCACAAGTCCCATACGATTCAGACCCACTGATTCCATGAAGATGATCACAATATTTGGTTGACGATCATATTTTTTATTAGAAATTATATTGCGTGTGAAACTCAAATTTTCTTTATCCGGATCATCCACGCCCAACAGGCTAGCTATCTTAGGATAGTATTCCCGCACCCTTTCTTCATTAAAATCTATTTCACTGAATGTGGTAGTATTATAGAAATACAAAACTGGGTTTAACGCTAAGGCAGACACAAAGGGATCCTGTGTAAAAAATGCATCACTCCAGAGCAATCTATACTGGGAGAAGGTCCCCCAGAAGCCGAATAAATATATTAGCCCTCCACAGATGATGCCCATTACTTTATTGGAAATGTTTCTGTATTTGGGTGATTTTTCTACGGTAACCGCAATCAGTCTATTGTGGAACTTGACCCAAGAATAGCATATGAGCATCAGCAATAATAAGAACCCTACTACCGGATAACTTTCCCAAACCATTTGTATGGCAATGGTTGGATTTTCCAGAAAACTCACAGCTGTGGTGTCTACCCTCTGCTGGAGGTACGCATAATGTACCAGGTCAGTAATATAGAATAACAACAAGCCAATGATCAATATACCATAGACCCACTTCCCAACAGTTCGAGCTCTATTTGAACGGCACATATTTACGATTGGAATTATGACCAACGCCATTGATGGCAGTGAAATCAAAATGGATAGGCGCAGGTCAAAACGGATACCCACCCAGAAAGCATGAGCCAGGTCAAATGAGCCAACATTAAAGGCTGCATCACTGAACGTATAATAAAATACGATGCGAAATAAAATGAATAAGAGCCACGATAGTATAACCGAACCAAGCAGATAAGATAGTCGCCGGGAGCGCATAAATTCAAAATTCATTTGGTCAAATTAGTCAAGCTGGTGTATGTGATAAAACTAATTCGCTTTTTGACATCAACCATTATTTTATTTTGACAATCTCCACAGATAATATTCCTGAACAAAAACCCCACTTCTCTCAGACCGGAATGAATCGAGGAACTGTATTTGGTCCCAATATGGAGAAAGAAATGAAGGGAATGAATTTCTTTTCCCGATGAACAACAAACGTTCTCCCCTTAAAGAATCTAACGGATATAAAAATGAATACAGGGTTTTATGATAATTTATTGAAAGGCAAACTGCCTCTTTTTTAGGTTTGAGATAAAGATTGATCATCGATGGGATTTGATAGTTGTTTGCAGCGATTCTATATTCATAAAGGTCGGGATGTTCTTTCATATAAACAGTTAGCTTTCTTATTAACCCCCCGTATATAAAATACCGGTTTGTAATATCATTTTTCCCATATAGAGGAAGCACGGGTAAAAAAGTTTGAAAGGTTATGAGAAAAATAAACATAAGTGATAATCCCCATTGAAAAACCAGTCTTATTCTAAATTTCCCTACAGCTTTCCCTGTATGAATTGAAAAAAGAAAAAGTCCTCCGTAAAAGATAGGAGCAGGCCAATTTAATTCAAACCATGAAAAAAAGGAATGAATGACAAAATAAATAAGGGGAACCGCGGTGACCATTGCAAAATATAATTCTTTAGGTGAAGCGTTGGTGTGTCCTTTTATAAGGGAAGTAATATGTCTCCATGAGAGGGTCACCGTATAATAAAACAATACTGGTCCCAAGAGGAGTGCCACACCGCTCCACAATTCAATAAAAGAATTAATATTGCCCCTCCCAGAAATATGACTACCTTGATATTTTACAAATGCCCAGCCATTTTGGGCATTCCAAACAATAAATGGTGAAAAGATAATTAAGGCAATCAAAAACGAAAGGTAAAACCGATGATCTTTGAGATGGTTTCTGTATTGTGGACAAATGACAGGAAATAGACCAAACCCGATGGCATTAAACAATATGGATATTTTAGACAGAAATGCTAGCCCAAGTAACAATCCTGCTAAATAAAAATAATTGGGATTTTCCATATAGGCTTTATAATAAACACAAACAGACAGCAGAGAAAAAAATGATAGTGGAGCATCAGGAGTGATGACAACTCCGTTTGTATGAAAAAGTATATTTATCCAGAATGTGATAAAAAGAATGATACCCGTGTTCCGATTGAATTCTTTTTTCCCGAAATTGTATAGGAATACAGACATAATAACATACAGAAATAATCCGCCAAACCGAACGCCAAAACCATTTTCTCCAAAGAGGATTGTACCAAATTTTATAATGAGTGCCACCGCTGGGCCATGATCGATATAGCCCCATGCCAAATGACGTGAATACATAGCGTAATAAGCTTCATCATCAATGGTCATAGTTTTCATTATGAATAAAAACCGGAGAGCCAAAAGCCCTGCAGAAATCAGCATCAAGATTATAATTCGTCGGTTCATTTATTGGTAAATTTAAACCTTCCCTATAAAAGGAATCTTTGAAAATCAGTTTCGGTTTTCATTGATTGATGATTTGTTTGACACCTATTTTTAATGAACATGTTTGTAGATATAGCCTTTCCAATTTCCAGTTACACCATCTTTACCTATTCTGTTCCCCATGAATTCAGAAATCAGATTGATATAGGCTCCAGGGTCACTGCACCGCTGGGAAAAAGAAGAACCACCGGAATCATTATAGGCTTCCCTAAAAAACTGGTGTTTTCCGGTGTTATTAAAAATATAACATCTCTTGTTGATCCCTATCCGGTTTTGGATGAATCACTTTGGAAATTGATCCAGTGGATGAGCACCTATTATTTCACACCCATAGGTCAGGTTGCCAAGACCGTATTACCGGCACAACTGTCCATGAAATATTCACCACTAAAAAAATGGACAGCAGAGGCTTCGTCTGACTCGGAATCAGATAATTTATTATCAAGAGCCCCTGCGCAAAAAAGTATTGTTGATTTTTTACAGGAAAGAAAAGAAAGGATTCCGGTAACGGAATTAAAACAATTAGTGTCCAACCCAATGAACGTGTGCAGAATGCTTGAGAAGAAGGGGTTCATTCATTTAACCGCAGTAGAATCTATACCTGATATTACGGGATTCACTTTTGACCCCATCGAAAAGAAAATCTCTTTTTCTAAATCACAACAGGCGGTATTGGATGAACTTATTCCTAAAATTCAAGCTCAAAACTTTGTTTCGAGTCTGCTTCATGGAGTGACGGGAAGCGGAAAAACAGAGATATATATTGAAGCGGTCAGGCAATGTATGGACATGAAAATGTCCGCAATCATTTTACTGCCGGAGATCTCTCTTACACCCCAGATAGCCGGACGATTTGCAGCTGTATTTGGAGACAAAGTAGCATTGTGGCACTCAAAGATGACACCGGGAATTAGAGTGTGGACGTGGAAAAAAATCTGCGGTGGTGAGTGTAGTGTGGTCATAGGAGCCAGGAGCGCTGTTTTTACTCCAGTGAAACGATTAGGACTGATCATTGTGGATGAGGAACAAGAATCCGCATACAAACAGGAATCACCGGCACCCAGGTATCATGCCAGAGATGTTGCCCTAATGCGAGGGAAACTACACAATGCGGTTGTTGTTCTTGCAAGCGCCACCCCGAGCCTGGAAAGTTATTACAACAGAGCGCTGGGTAAGCATGGTCACCTCTCTCTTCCGGACAGGTTTGGCGGTGCATATTATCCACAGGTTCACTTGGTTGACATGAAGGAGGAAAAAGACGAAACCGGGAAAACAGATCAGCTTTTATCTAGCATGTTGTTACGGAAAATCCATGAACGATTGGTTGCCAATGAACAGGTGATCCTGCTGCAAAACCGCAGGGGCTATGCTCCTGTAATGAGGTGTTTGGATTGTGGTGTTATCCTGGAATGCCCCCACTGTAAGCTGCCCCTCACCTATCATAAGACCGGAATGAAATTAGAGTGTCATTGCTGCAGGTTCATAAAGCGAAATATTCCTAATGAGTGTCAGGAATGTAAAAGCACAAAATTGAATTTATTTGGAATCGGAACCCAAAAAGCAGAGGAATTTCTGGTACAATCTTTTTCTGGTGCAAAGGTGGCACGGATAGATACGGATACTACGAGAGGAAGCCGGTCTCTCGCATCCCAATTAAAAAAGTTTGCCAAAAAGGAAATAGATATCCTTATTGGAACCCAAATGATAGCCAAAGGGTTGGACTTTGAAGATGTAACCCTTGTGGGTGTGATCAGTGCAGACACCGGATTGTATCTTCCTGACTTTCGGGCAGGGGAACGGGTGTTTCAACTAATCTATCAGGCAGCCGGAAGAGCAGGACGCCATAAAAAACCCGGTGAAGTTGTCATTCAATCTTATCAGCTAGATAATCCCGTGATAAAATGTGCATCGAGTCTGGATTTGAAAAAATATTATAATATTGCTTTAAGCGAACGGGAAGGGTTGAACTATCCACCCTTCAGCTGGATGTGTCGGGTAGAGTTTTCGGGAAAATCCAAAGAGAGGGTGGATTCAGTCAGCCGGGAGACAACGCAAAGATTAACACCCAGCTACTCCGGTCTAAAAATTTTGGGACCTGCGCCGTGTTACCGAGGTAAAATAGGAGAGAGATACAGACATCAATTGATTTTTAAATCAACTAAAGAAAAAGATTCCAACGGGAATAAACTGCATAAGTATCTTAGGAGAAATTTTTCACAGAGGAAATTAGGAAAAAACTCATCCGTCCGGATTCAAATAGACATCAATCCCGTATCCATGCTGTAAAGTGATGAAACGGTATAAAAAAAGTTTTCTAATAATATTTGTCGGTCTGTGTTTTTTGAAAGGACAATCTGGATATCAAGGGCTTATTTCATGGTACAGCCCTGTGACGGTGTCTCTTGGAGGTGGGGGTATACTACTGAACATTCAGGAAGCAGACAGACAAAACCCTGCCCTACTGGGGGAAACTGATAAACAAAAATTTATTCTGGATATTGTCCATTACCCCGCTGATGTGAACTCAAGACACATTGGGTGGATTCTTCCGAAAAATAAAAGAGTATATTCTTTCCATTACCGCCAAATGGATTATGGACGATTTGATGGGTACGATGAGGACGGAGTATCTACAAGTTTCTACAGTTCCAATGACTCCTGGTTAACCGGCAGCGTATCCTCCCGATCTGGAATGCTCAGCTATGGAATGAGTGCCGGGTTTTTTTACAGCCGGCTTGCTTCGGAAAAGTCAATCCTAATGGTATTCTCCTTTGGAGGATTGATTTCCCTAAAAAAGCAAAATATGGAACTGGGAATTGCCTTAAAAAACCAGGGGATAATATTGAGGAAATTTAATTCAGAAAACGAAAATTTGCCATTGTCCTGTGTGATGAGTATCTCAAAAAAGCTGGCATATTTGCCGTTAAAACTGAACCTGGACGTTGAATTTATGAGTGACACTCAACAACCTGATTTATACCTGAGTGGAAAGTTTATTCTTTCCGAATCTGTTTTTTTACGGTTGGGTATCAATTCGGATAAATTGAATCAACAAATTGAATCAGGTGTGACAAAGGATTTAATCACCGGTACAGGAATCGGATTAGGATTTAAATCGGGGAAGTATTCTATTGAATCAGGGGGTTATTTTTACAATCCCGGCAATTGGATATATGGGGTAAGTGTAGAGATATACAGATAAACTGAAAGTAGCACCCATGCAAGGTGCAAATTAATAAAGTAAAAAACATCGGCATTCTAGCCGGAACGATGCGGAGACAAGCAAACCAGAAATAATTATTTCAACCTAAAATAATCCAAATTTCCAACCATGTTTGGTAGGTATGCCAAGCACATCATAAGATGGAATATAAACATTTACTTTCTGCAGTAATTGAAATATTGAAATGATTATATTAAATTAGATGGAATAATATTTGGGTCAAAGAAACAACAGATTAGCGAAACTTTAATAATTTTAAATAAATGAACCACATAATTGATAACAAAATATCCATAATCGAGGAAACACACCAGTACGTCCTTGAAACAGATCCGGGATTGAACTTTCAAAGTGTCACAACAGTGGTGGGGTCATTTTTTGAACCTTTTGATGCAATAAAGATTGCTAAAAACCTTTGTGATACCCACCCAAAATACAAACATATGAGGTCGGAACAACTTATTCAGGAGTGGCAGACAGCCAGCAATCATGGAAGTGAAGTACATAAAGAAATTGAACTGTCTATTAAAGAAAATATAGAGCCCTCTGAACCAAAGGCCACATCAGCATTGAAGTGGTTGGATAAATATTGTATGAAATCAGATATCGATGTATTCACTGAAGTTATTGTTTACAGCACAGAACTACAAATAGCAGGGACC
>CAZBBE010000055.1:0-9530 GCA_964489755.1 uncultured bacterium
CCCTTACCAAATAGCAAAAATTTTATCTGAAAGTGTAAAATCAGAATCTTTTGATTTGATATTATCCGGACTCCAGTCTATGGATTTAGGAATGGGCCAAACGGGAGTGCTCCTTGGTTCCATGTTGGGAATGCCCACAGCAACACTGGTAATGGCCACCGAGATTAACGAAAATAAAATCAGGGTAAAACGTGAACTGGAGTCCGGTTGGTTTCAGTGGGTGACAGTGCCGCTGCCCGCCTGTTTATCCATTCAATCTGGAATCAATACTCCACGATATCCTTCACTAAAAGGGATTATGGGGGCCAAGAAAAAAGAGATTAGAACTATCAACAAGACGGACATTGAATTGAACGAAAGGCTACAGAGAGTGAACAGGATCTATAGTCTCCAAACAGATAAAAAGACGGAATTTATCGAGGGAGACCCGGACGATCAGGTTGCACGATTGATGGATGTTTTGAGGTCAGAGGTTAAGGTTGTGGGAGCATAAGCTATGGAAATTCTTGTTATTCTCGAACAAAAAGAAAATTCCATCCATAGAATGAGCCTGGAAGCTGTTGCCGGTGCCCAGGATATGGCAGACAAATTGAATATGGAGGTCTCTGTTTTACTTGTGGGGGGTGATGTATCCTCTCTTGTAGAAAAGGCTCAAGGGTTGGAAATAAAAGAAGTGATCGTGGCTAAACATGAATTACTGAATGAATATTCCTGTGACGGATTTTCTGAAGCTGTGAGGCAGGTAATTGAAAAGGAGTCTCCGAAATTTATTGTAATGGCACACACGTATATGGTGAGGGACTTCGTACCAAGGGTCAGCGCTCTAACCGGAACACCTTTCATAGCTGATGTGGTTTCATTCACAGCTATGGATGGAGACCCAGTTTTTACAAAACAAATATTTAACTCAAAATTAGGGTCCGATATCGTTGTAAACGGAAACCACGGGAGTCTCATCAGTTTTCAATCGGCAGCTTATCAGGCAGATACAGTCAGGAGAGGGAGCTCTACTTTGAGAGATTTTGAAATTTCTTTAACCCCCGGTCAAATTCGTTCTGAGAGTGAGGCACCGTTTCAGGAATCATCAGGAGGGGTTGACCTGACCAGTGCGGAGGTCATTGTATCTGTTGGTCGTGGAATCGGTGAAGAATCTAAGATTCCAATCGCACAAGAATTAGCATCAGCACTGGGAGCGGAAATAGCTGCATCAAGACCTGTGGTAGATTCCGGGTGGCTGCCTCCGTTCCGACAAATCGGTAGTTCGGGACAAAATGTATCACCCAAGCTGTATTTTTCCATTGGAATTTCAGGAGCCATTCAGCATGTTGTTGGAATGAAAGGCTCTCAAAATATTATCGCCATTAACAATGACCCAGATGCTCCCATTTTTGAATTGGCCGACTATGCAGTGGTGGGTGACCTCCATGAAATTGTTCCCAAACTAACTGAAGCAATTCGTTCATTGATAAACTGATGGTCGAGCGAGAGGTTCTGGATATTGATGTTCTTTTTGTGGGGGCTGGGCCCGCCAGTCTCGCCGGGGCGATCCACTTAAAAAGACTTCTGCGTGAGTCCGGTCAGGAGGCCAGTGTGGCTGTTCTGGAGAAAGCTTCCGAGGTCGGGGCACATTCATTGTCCGGCGCTATTGTTGACCCCCGCGCTCTGAGAGAACTATTCCCAGACTATAACGATCCTGATTTCCCTTTCGAGGCAGAGGTCTCAGAGGAACATCTTTATTATTTAACAGAAACTAAGAAATTACCTTTTCCGTTCGTGCCGCCACCAATGAGACACCACAATTGTTTTGTTGCGTCACTGGGAAAGCTTACCCGCTGGTTGGGTGGGATTTGCGAGGATGAGGGGGTAGATATTTTTTGTGGGTTTGCTGGGAAAGAACTGCTCTATAACAATGGTCAAGTAATTGGAGTGCGCACTGGTGACCGAGGTATAAATAAGAACGGGGAGAAAAAACCCCAATATGAACCGGGGGCCGACATTAATACGAAGGTTGTTATTTTGGGTGAAGGTACCCGAGGCAGCCTGACCAAAAAACTCATCAACCGACACGACCTGATGTTAGGTAAGAACCCACAGGTCTGGGCCGTTGGTGTCAAAGAACTTTGGAAGATGCCTGCTGGAACTGTTCCACCTGGATATGTGGCCCACACCATGGGATTTCCTTTGGGTCGTGACATTTTCGGTGGGGCATTCATGTATGGAATGCAGGATGATATCTGGGACCTGGGCATGGTGGTCGGTTTAGATTATACGAACCCTGCAGTGGACTCCCATCATGAGCTTCAAACCCTGAAAAATCACCCCTGGTTTCGCTCAATACTTTCGGACGGTCAAATGATAGCTTATGGTGCTAAATCATTACCAGAGGGTGGCTGGTTCTCTATTCCAAAATTGGTTGTGGATGGTGCAATGCTTATCGGTGACTCCGCGGGGTTTATGAATGGTCAGAGGCTGAAAGGAATTCACCTTGCAATGAAATCAGGAATGCTGGCCGCAGAAACAACCGTTGAGGCATTGTCGGAGGGAAACTTTACTGAAACACAACTGGCGGACTATGGGACGAGGGTGGAATCCAGTTGGCTCAGGGATGAGATGTGGAAGGTGAGAAATTTTCATCAGGGATTTGATAGTGGTCTATTCGGGGGGCTGATAAATTCGGGAATAGGGCTGTTAACCGGCGGTCGCGGCTGGGGGTTTAAAAACCGCTTGAACAGCGAACCTGGGCATAAGAAAATGGAAAAGGGGATAAAAGAAGATCGCTACAAGGGTCTACAATTTGACCGCACATATTTATTTGATAAGGTAACAGATGTTTATTATTCTGCTACCGCTCATGAGGAAGACCAGGTGCCCCATTTACATATCAAGGACCGGGACATATGTACCACAAAGTGTCCCGAAGAGTATGGGAACCCATGTGTGAAATTTTGTCCGGCAGATGTTTATGAAATGGTACCGGACGGAAATGGTCAGAGGCTCCAGATAAATTTTTCAAACTGTGTACACTGTAAAACCTGTGATATTATGGACCCTTACGAGATTATTGACTGGGTTCCACCTGAGGGTGGTGACGGTCCCGTTTGGGTTAATTTATAGAGAATCTACCAAGGCCGATTCCAACACTGCGCAGGTTTCAATTCAATGCCCGACCATTTTTATTTGCCATTTGAAAAAGACAGTTCTTTTGACCACTCACCAGAATCAATTAATAGTTTAACCGAGTACGAAAAGTACCAGCTATCTTTTCACCCTGAGCGCCCCAAATTTTTAGATTTCCTTTCTCTTTTTGAGGATGTTAAGCCTTGCACAGAATCGGACGACCATGGCTCCTGTTTGATTCAATCTTTTCAAGCCAATCTTAAAACTCAAACGCAAACCATCCCGGTGATATTGGTGGGTCAGCAAACCGGTCCCACTTCAAATTATAAAGAAATGATTGAGCTAATGAAAAACTCCAACGAAGTTCAGCGCTGGAACCATGGAATGCCCACACCAAAATCCTATGAAAGAGCATTCCAAGCGATAAAATTGGGAAACAAGGAAAACCGAATGATTCTGGTATTTGTTGATACTCCCGGGGCAGACCCTACAGAAGAATCAGAGGCAGGAGGAATCGCATGGCGAATTGGAAATACGATTCAGGCTTTGACAGAATCTACTACACCTACGATTGCTGTTATTTTAAATCGAGGGTGCAGCGGGGGTGCGATTGCCCTCACGGGTTGCGATGCTGTGTTGGCCTTGGAAAATTCTACTTATTTAGTGATCACACCGGAAGCCAGTTCGTCTATCTTATTTCACACAAGGAATCGGGCAAATGAGGCAGCCGAAGCGTCCCAAATCACCTCCCGTGAGGGTTACTCTCACGGAATTGTTGATGAGCTCATTCCGGAGCCGAATGGTCCGGCACATATATTTCCAGAGGATACGATACAATCCACCTATCAAATTATTTCTAAATGGGCAGACACACTCTCAAAGTCTTCAAAAAAAACGATACTTAAATCCCGAAATACCAGGTGGAAAAATATGGGTCACTGGGCCAAAGCAACTGAAGCGGAAATAAATTCAGTTCAGACTAAAAAGTCCAATCTTCCACATGCAAATTCTGAAGGATTTGTCCCTCGGCATAAAGATTGTTATGACTCAAATGGAATGAGAAAATACGACCCGGTCCATTTCACCAGCTTAGAAAAGAATAATTATCTCTGCAGAACGTGTGGTTACCGATATGCCCGTCCATCACTCTGGGATTATATGGATATGATTCTGGATAAAGATTCCTTTAGAGAGCATGGGTCGACTCGTTTTATCATTGATAAAGACATTTTAGGATTTCCCGGGTATAAAGATAAACTAAAGGAAACCCGTCAAAAAACAGGCCTTGCATCTGCTATGGTGACAGGAAACGGAACTGTTATGAATTTACCTGTTGTTTATTGCGGCACCGAGTTTGGTTTTTTTGGTGGGTCATATTGCATGAGCTCCGGGGAAAAGATTTGGCAGGCAGCGAAAATTTCTTTAAAGGAAAAACTTCCAATGATCGTTCAGGCGTGCGGAGGTGGTGCCAGGATGCACGAGGGTTGTTCTTCCATGGTGTCCATTCCAAAAGCACATATTGCACTGACCCAAGTTGAAAATGCAAAGATTCCGGTGGTCACGATTATTACCGACCCTACCTTAGGGGGTGTCGCAATTGGAATTGGGTCACGTGGAACAAGGATATTTGAAGCAAATGCGGGTAATATCGGTTTTTCAGGCAGAAGGGTTATTGAACAGTATGTTGGACACTCTCTTCCAGAAGATTTCCAGACCACTCCCTGGCTCAGGAAAAACGGTCACATAGAGCAGTCTGCGCCAATGACAGAAGTACGAGAAGAAATAGTTAAAATTTTAAACAGCAAATAATTGTTTACTTCTATTTTTAAATGCTTTGAACTCCAGTGCATTTCCGCTTGGGTCTTTGAAAAACATGGTCCCCTGTTCCCCTGTTTTTCCCTTGAAACGAATTGTGGGTCCAATAATGAATTCAACATTCTTTTTCTGAAGAGTTTTAGCAAGTTTTTTCCAGTCATCCATTTCAAGAACTACACCAAAATGGGGCACCGGAACCTCTTTCCCATCCACAGGATTGGTGTGAGATGTGGCGATACCATTTTCTCCAATTGTCTCATTTAAATGACACACTAACTGGTGTCCATACAGATTGAAATCCACCCATTTTTTATCACTCCTGCCCTCAGAGCATTCCAATACTGAACCATAAAAGTCTCTCGCTTCATCAATATCTTTTATCTGTATGGCTAAATGAAATGGACTTAGTTCAGGTGATTGATTCATTTTGAAAATTGTGTGACCATCCATCTTGGTATTACTTTCACTAATGGTACGATCAGTCTCCATTGCCACGGTAAAATATATTCCCGAATTTTTTTATTAATTGCATTTTCAATTTTTTCGGCTGCCGTATTCGAGTCCATGAGAAACCACATCTTATAATTAATATTTTTCGTCATCTCTGTTGCGATCCATCCGGGAAAAATGGTTGAAATAGATATATGATTTCTCTCCAGTTGATAGCCCCAACTGTCGGCTAAAAATTTCACGGCAGATTTAGAGGCAGCATATCCTCCGTGCCCAACAAACCCTCTGGTACTGGCAACAGAACTAATGATTCCAATCTTTCCCGATTGTTGTTTTTTCATGACCGGAAGAAATGGAAATATCGTATTTGTGACACCTAAAATATTTATCCTCAAAATTTGATTAATAGCCTCTGCGTTTCCCGAAAATAGTTCATCCGGACCGCCCACCCCTGCGTTTGCGATGACCGTATCAATTCTTCCTGACTTTTCCAGAAATATTTCTGCTGTTTTTTTACAGTCATCACGGCTGGACACATCCAAAGGAAAGCAAAGTGAGTTTCCACCTAACTCCCTGCACCCAATGCTAACTTCTTCTAATCTTTGAGAACGTCTCCCCGCCAGTCCGATTGTTGCCCCTTGTTTGGCATATACATAAGCAAGAGATTCCCCGATCCCGCTGGTTGCTCCGGTGATGAAAACCTTTTTCGATTTATGATTCATCTAATTTTTTTATCAAGTTGTGCCATAAATAAATAAATCCGAATGTGGATAATATAAACAGAAATATCCATTCCATAGTGTTTCCAAATAACCAATGTCCGATAGCAAAGGTTAGTCCGTGAATGAAACAAATTCCTGCAATCCAATTAAGGAAAAATCCCTTGGTAACCGGTGAAAATGTGGACTGGACTTTCGAAGCAATAGGTTCCCACCATCCACCCGGGTGCACTCTTTCGTAAAATTGAGTCAGAGTTTCAGTTGGTTCAGGTTTGGTCAGAAAAGTAACGGTGACCCATACAAGCACTGCAGAGGGAACAATGATCATTAACTTATGATGAATTTGAAGTGAGATTCCAAATAAAACCGGTGCCTGATCAAATAAAATATATTCGTTCCCTGTGGTAATGGTTTGTCGATAGGCAATGAGTTCAAAAATAATTGTAATGATAATGGATGTAAACAGTGCGGAAATTTCCGTCCAAGCATTGATACGCCACCAGAACCAACGTAGGATGAGGACCAATCCTATCCCGGCCCCCATGGCAAAAATAAATTCCCATGCCTTGGAAATGCTTTGCATATTTACGGCGACAAATGCAGAACACACCATGAGCATTATGGTTACAATTTTTCCAGCGTTCACATAATGTTTTTCCGAAGCATTTTTCTTTATAAAGCGGGAATATATATCATTAATTAAATAGGAGGTTCCCCAGTTCAAATGTGTGTCAATTGTGGACATGAATGCCGCTAAAAAAGACACTATCAGAAGACCTTTTAATCCCGGTCCCAAATACAGGTTCATAATGAGAGAATAACCAGCTTTTTCACCCAAATCAGAAAATTCAGGTGGTATTTTTGGATACACAATAATTGAAACAAGGGCAACAGCGATCCAGGGCCAGACCCTTAAAGCATAGTGAGCAAAATTATACCAGAGTGTGGCAAGCAGTGCATGTTTTTCATTTTTTGCGGAAGACATTCTCTGAATTATGTATCCGCCCCCATCCGTTCCATGGTGAGACCACCACATCACAGTTATGAAAATGAGAAATTTTGAAAATGGTGATTCCCAAAATGCTCTGGAATTAAATTCAGCCTCAGGAACGGGCGGGATAAATTTCAAGGTATGGCTATAGTCAGGATTGTCCCGGGTCAAATCTTTCAGTTGACCAATCAGTGAGTCCATTCCGCCCACGTTTTCAACAGCAATCACAGCAAGAATTATTGAACCGGCCATGGCAATAATAAATTGAACAAGGTCTGTGACCACCACTCCCCAGAATCCGGACAATAGTGCATAGATTAGGGCAATAATAACGCAAACCCATACCGCTGTCCAGCGATCCATATTAAGCATAACCGCTGCAATTGAGGCCATAGCGTTTATTACCCAACCCATGACAATAAAATTGTACAAAATAGCAAAATATCCTGCTTTAAAAAAACGGAGAATGGCTGCCGGTTTCCCCGAATAACGGATTTCCAGAAGTTCATTATCCGTAAGAACCTTTGCCCTTCGCCAGAGCCTTGAAAAAAGAAGAGCGCCCAATAATCCTGACAAAAGCAGATTCCACCAGAACCAGTTTTGCCAAATTCCGGGACCTCTCACAAACTCTGTAATCGCAAGAGGAGTATCGGCAGCAAATGTTGTGGCAACCATGGATGTTCCCACGATCCACCACGGCAAAGACCTTCCGCTTAGAAAATATTCTTCAGGACTTTTTCCCGCACGGCGGGCAAAATAAATCCCCGTTCCAAGTGAAAAAATCACATAAGCGAGAATGATACTCCAGTCAATTAATGTGAGAGACATAATAGAATCAGTACAATTTTTTCAGAGTAGAATTCTGAAAATAATGGTTTAAAATTTCTTTAGACAAATAACCATTTAGCGCCATTCCCAGAGCGCCAATCTGACACAGTCCCACACCATGTCCCCAGCCCGCCCCGATGAATTCAATGTAATGCTTATCCAATTTTAAAATAAAAGCAGAACTGTATAAAAAGGATGGATGGAGTGTTTTTCGTATATCATATTCATTGTGTAGTTGGAGTGATTTTATGGAACCGCTTTCCGTTTGATATTCCAAATTTAAATGATTTATTCGACCCGATTCTCCACGATTTAAAATGTCAATATTTTTTATATGTGAAACTTCTTCATTTATGTTATTAGAAAAAAAATCACAAAATTCATCTTGAGAAAAACGAACTTTCCAACGAAAATATTGTCTGTTTTCATCTACATTTCCTAAAAAATTTGAAAGATGATTTTCATTGATAAATTGACGACTACAAAATGTATTTTGGGAGTGAGAGAACCAGTTTTCCCAATCAACTTTTGTGTCTTTGTCCGGTCCATCGTGGACGCTCTTTAAGTAAGGTTGTGGTTCCATGTCCCAGACATTTTCGCAATTTTCCGTTTTTCCACCGCAGGACTTTGAATAGCGTGCATCACATATTTTATTTTCATGAATCATCACCATTCCCCGTGAATTTTCAACAGTCTTTTTAGAAACTTGATTCAATTGACCCAAGCCCTGATACCGTTGACAACAATCATCGTTGCATGCATCGATTCCCAGTTCTGCATGTTTTTTTTCAGTAGCAGCCAGTATCCATGAGCGGGCAGTTATGGACTGGACCTCCAGGAATGCGGATGGACAGGCACTGCTCATTTCAGACACCGCTACACAGGCAAGGTATTGTTCCAGAGGAACATTGTTGATGACCATCAAATTGCCATTTTGGGAAGTTATTTTTATGCCCCCCGGAACTGTGACATCAATAATTTTCTTCCAATGGAAACCACGACCCGCTGGAACACTGTGAATTGTTATTCCTTTTGTAACGCTACTCCTATTTTTTTCAATTATTTCAACCTCGCCATCTTTTAATGATAAGATAAGATTTTCGGAGGATAGCGATTGATTAACATTTTGTGATTTTATTGTATAATTATTCTTATTGGAAAAAGATAGTTTAATGTCTCTCCGTTTATCTGCAGGGAGGATTATTCCGATATTTAAAATAGGTTCTTTATTCAGCATCTTGGTAGGCACTCACTCCTGCTCCAATTATTGGTGCGTGTGGGAGCTCTGATAGAAAGAATATCCTGTTTTGTGAGTAATGATTTTTTACTGTATGATTCAATAAGTGTGAATTTGTAATCTGTTTATTAATAGACAATTTAATTTCATCAAATAATTCTGGGATTTTTTCTATTAGCTTAGCCAACCGCAAACCCAATATTATTTTATTGAAAATAGTGTTTGGTTTTTTTATGTGGAGTTTTTCAACTCGCTGGAAAATAAGCCATGCTAATGTAGTTACAAATTTTGTCCTGATATTAATGGCATCATTGGTTCCGATAAATTGTTCCGGATATGTTTCATCCTCCTCTAATTGTTGAAAAGAGGTACC
>CAZBBE010000056.1:0-9190 GCA_964489755.1 uncultured bacterium
GTCCGTTGCATTCTTCTGGACCATAGGGATTTATTTCATGCGCAATGAAAAATTCTGGCGCTATAGTTTTTAGTTTATCAACAAAGGATACACAGGATTTTATAATGTAATTATCCTGCAAATTTTTATGAGTCGGCTGTGGACCAATCGCTACCTGCTCCCAGTAATGCAGATGGCGGAATTGATCATTCCGGAAAAGCAGATTCTGTAAAAAAGTGGTCCCGGTTCTGGGTAAGCCAAGAATAAACACAGGTTTTTCAACGGGTGTATTTAAAATTTCTTGATTTTTCTGGAAAGCTTTTTGTAGCCTGATTCGATCTTTAACTGCTCGGATACATCCTTTCTGTAAAAATTGTCTTCCAAAGAAATGCAATTTAGCTTCTTTAATACTTGAATTAAGCAATTGCCGCATTCCTTCCTGAAAACTGTTGCTTCCCCAGTGGTTGAAGCTGGTAGAATTCATTGCAGCACTCAGAATATACTGTTCGGATAAATCCGGTTTTGATGGAAATAGACTCCCAGCTAAATTTAATGTATTGAAACTAAGAGGGCGTTTTTTAAGGGAAGCGGTTGTTTGCACGCATTTACCCGTCTTTTTTCATTTTCATCACCTTAACGTCAAATTCCGGATGACTTCCTTCCAGAAGGAGACTTCTCGCTACCAGATATCCTGAATTATGTCCTGCAGTATCCAGCCAGTTGGCATAGCCCTTATTTTGTTGCCCAACACATATATCAAACTTGCCATTTTCATCCAATTCAATCTGGTCATGATTTAAAATCACCTGATGGCTGGTATAATCATAACTTTCCAGCCAGACATTATAAAAAGTAAAACTAAAATACCGTGTTTTTGGCAAGATGCCACTCACTTTTATCATTTGGTCAGTTTCCAGTTCGTACCAGCAAATCTTATAGGTATTATCGGGTGTTGGGAATAATAGGTCGACAGGTACATCAACGAATGTATTTTTCGGAAAATTTGATATTCTCTGATAAGCATCCAGCGTACGCATAAAAATGGATTCCAGCATGCGTCTGGACAATTCAATGCGTTTTGCCAACCAGGTTGAATTTAATGGTTTTAGTTCCGGAACATCCCCAAGAAATTTAACTTCTAATTCCATTGGTGGCTGTGTATTTCTGTTTGTGAAATATTGACGTACCATTACTAAGTGTTCATCTCCATCCCCAAGCAAAGTTGGATTATCCTCAGGGTTAGGTGAAATTAAAACCTCGAACCGACCGTCAGAATCAATTTCTAATTGTTCATCAGTTAAACAAACACCAATCCGACCACCCCGGCCATAAAGCATAACTCCTACATAGTTTGTTCCTTCAGGAATTTTCCCTCTCACCATGTAACTGCGTCCATTTCTCAAATCAATGGGAGCCTGAAGGTAGTCAGCATCGGGGCAGTCACCGAACATTTTCCGATGGGGACCTTCAGAGTGCCTGAACTGAGGTCTGTCCGCATCAATATATTCTACAAAGGAATCCACTGAAGCTGAAAGCATTCTCAGAAGGAAACGCCTGCCCTCCACAGCATCCAATTCCTGGGGTATATCTGTTGTTTTTTCCAGTTTTAAAACTGATTTTGTCAATTCGTTTATTGCTTGAGTTATTATTTCATTGTGGTTCATGTTATTCTCAGTTTATTTTATTTCAATTTAATTAGTGGATTTTGAATCTGCACAATTTTTTTAATTGGTTATAGTGCAATTGTGTGGTTTTAGTTTATAATTGATGACAAACTTAAACAAGGTAATTGAAGAAGATATCATAAATTCTATCATCAGAAATAGAAATGACAGTTATTTTGGAAATACACTTCGTCAATAAGATCTTGAAAATAAAGGAACACCTACTGATTTATGAATGAAATACTCACCGGTCTTTTGCAGGAATCTATTAGTGGTATTGCCCTGGGATGTATTTATGCACTCATTGCTTTGGGGTTTACACTTATTTATAAAGCCACAGAAGTGGTGAATTTTGCCCAGGGAGAGATCATGATGGTTGGAGCATACGTAAATTTCTTTTTTGTAACTCAATTTTCTGGAATGGCTGGTGGATTGAATGGCTGGGTATTTCTTGCAGCACTTTTAAGTTCAATTGTTTTTGCAGTTCTATTTGGTATCATTTTGGATTATATCATCAACCGTCCATTGAGAGACGAACCGGTGTTTTCAATCATCATGGCAACTATCAGTTTGGCCATTATTCTTCGCTCCCTTACAGCTATGATCGCCGGCCCTATAAGCCTGGCTCCTGTTTCTCCCTTTGGTAACAGCACGATAAAAGCGGGAGGGGTTGTTATATCTGTGTTGGATATAGCTATAATCATTTGTGCCATCATCCTTATGGGATTGTTCTTTTTCTTTTTCAATAAGACCCGCTGGGGAATTGCCATGAAAGCTACATCAGCTGATTCCGAAGCTGCACAACTCATGGGTATTCCGGTAAAACAGGTTTATCGAATTGTATGGGTGTTTGCAGCAATCGTTGGTGTTATCAGTGGTATTTTGTTAGCACCGCGGATGGCATTATTGGATACTACTATGAGCTATCTGGGGTTAAAAGCATTCCCAGCAGCCATCCTGGGGGGTTTTGGTTCCATCCCCGGTGCTGTAGTGGGTGGTATTATTCTGGGTATTATAGAAACAGTTAGCATGGGTACCCTTTCATTCTATTTTTCATGGATAAAAGAGATTAATGATATTATTGTTTGGATCGTGCTTATTGTTGTGTTGATGATAAGGCCGAATGGATTATTTGGTGTAGCCAAGGTGCAGAGGGTATGATTAAGGGCCGTTACGACGATGAAAACCTGAAGTGGATACCTGTACTTATTATAGCAGTTTTTATATTTCCATTTGTTCTTAAAAGTGTCACGTTCAGCTACAAATATTATCTTTATGTGTTCAATATTGCAGGTATTTATATGATCCTCACAGTGGGTTTGGATCTATTGAGTGGATTTACGGGATTGATGTCATTGGGCCATGCAGCCTTTTTAGCCATTGGTGCCTACACGTCTGCTATATTGGTTGATCAATTAGGGATACCTTTTGAACTTTCGTTGATAATTACACCCATCATTGTGGGTTTGTTTGGATTTCTAATTGGTTTCCCCGCATTGCGGATTGAAGGAATGTACCTGGGACTAACAACTATGGGATTTGGGTTTATTGTTAAACGTCTTATTATTGCACTTCGTGAATGGACAGGTGGCTCTGCCGGATTACAAGTTTCTAAAGCTACATTTTTTGGTATAACAATTAGAAACGATTGGGATAATTATTTTATGGTCTACACGTTTGCTATATTGGCAGTTATTATTGCCAGAAAAATTGTACAATCCAAACCTGGTCGTGCATTTATGGCTATTCGGGATTCTGAACAAGCGGCGCAAGCATCTGGAATTAATTTGGCCAAATATAAAATGATGGCCTTTTTTATATCAGGGATGTTCGCCGGTTTCGCTGGTGTTTTATTTGCCCATACAAGCCATTTTATTTCTACGGATCATTTCGATATTTTACTTTCAATATATTTTATTGTTATGGTACTTGTGGGTGGAATGAGTTCGATCTATGGTGCTGTGCTGGGCACGCTTTTCATTGTATTAATGGAAAATATGTTCATCCCATTATTTAAAGATGGACTGTCGCAATATATGCATCTTGAGACCGGTGATTTTCAACCTTTTATTTTCGGTTTGATAATGCTGATATTTATTATATTCCAACCACTGGGTCTCTATGGTATGTGGCTCAAAATGAGAATTTATTGGAAATTGTTTCCATTTAATCCCCGAAAGCGATTTATCTAAACAAAGGAGGTAATTATGAAGCAACACGTTTTAATAATCACCATGATAGCCCTCGTATGGATGGGCTGTAACCAGAGAGCGTCCTCTCCAGGAGTTACCGAAAATGAGATACTTATCGGTAATATTCAGGACTTAAGTGGCCCGATTAAGGAGTTGGGGCTTAAGATTCCTGCTGGTACAAATATGTATCTGGATTATATTAACACCCAAGGTGGTATTCATGGCCGGCAGATCAAAATGGTTGTTGAGGACCATGGCTATAATCCAATGAAAGCGGTTGTTGCAGCCAAGAAACTGATTGAGAAGGACCAGGTTTTTTGTCTTTACAATGTGATTGGAACACCAACGGTTGAAGCGATTCGACCTATCCTGGAAGAAAGTGGTGTCCCTCTCATTGCTCCGGCGACTAATTCCAGTACCATGTCAGATATGTCAAGGCAAGCAGCAAAATATATTTTTCATACTGATGCAGGGTACGACTTACAAACAAGAGTACTGATCGATTATATATTGGAAAAGAATTCAGACGCTAAAATTGGAATTGCCTATCAGGATGATGATTATGGTGAAAATGCGTTATTGGGTTGTGCTGAAGCGGAAGAAAAACATGGGATCAGTGTACAAAAAGAATCCTTTCAACGTGGTGCCACAGATTTTATGGGCCAAACCATGAATTTCAAGAAAGGCGGTGTTACCGATTTAATCATTGGCGGAATCGTTCGTGAACCTGTGATCATTATGAAAACAGCACAAGGTATTGGCTACAAAGCTCAATTTTATGGATTGGGACCAACAGTTGATTCGCGGGTTGGATTGCTGGCTGGCGAAGCGGGAGAAGGATTTACTGCTGTATATTGGGCATACTATCCCGATTCTAATGAATCTGGTCCAATTTTGTACAGAGAACTTTGTGAAAAGAATAATGTATCTGAAGAGATTCGTGGACTTTATCATTATTATGGCTTCGCTACAGCCCATGTTTTGGTGGAGGGTCTGAGAAAAGCAGGGAAATATCCTACCCGCGAACGTTTGATTAGTGGTTTGGAATCCATAAAAAATTGGAAGAGCGGTGTATTTCCAACAATGACATATAGTCGTAATGACCATGCTGGAGTTGAGAAAGTAATCTTACTCCAACTACAGAGCGGTAAACAGGTTGCTATTACCGGATGGTTAGATTAACAGGAATAAGTTATACCCAAATCCATCCCCAATTTCCCCTTTATGATCTTCAGGGAAATGGCCCACTGACTTTTTTTCTATGCGTGATTTAGCGATTGAAAACCTGCACATGTATTTTTCAGGTGTTGTTGCACTGAATGATATATCCTTTGAAGTGAGGGAAGGAGAAATTTTCTCATTGGTTGGGCCCAATGGTTCCGGAAAATCTACATTATTCAATTGTATCAATGGTTTTTGTTCTCCCCAAAAAGGTTCAATTAAATACAGTGAGGTTGACCTTTTAGATAAAAAGCCTCATCAAATTGTCAAATATGGCATTTCAAGAACGTTCCAAAATCTCCAGAATATACCATTTATGACTCTGCTGGATAATATTTTGGTGGGGGCTCATAGAAGGTTAACTGCGAGGGATACCTTCAATAGATGGATTTCGCGAAAGGAGCGTGAAAGAGAAGAAGCATTGGCTTTAGAAGTTATGGATTTTTTGGGGATTGCGAATTTTGAAAAGAAATATTTGACTGGTCAACCCTATGGCATCCAGAAACTAGTGGAAATTGCACGTGCTTTAGTCTGTAAACCAAAATTGATTCTGATGGATGAACCTGCAGCCGGAATGAATGATCAGGAAACGCTGGAAATAGCAAAGATCATTTCTGAAATTAGAGATGTTCTTGATGTAACCGTACTGGTGGTAGAGCATGATATGAATTTGGTCATGAATATTTCGGATCGTATCTGTGTCTTGGACTCGGGTAAAATATTGGCCATGGGAATACCGGAAGAAGTAAAAAATCATCCTGAAGTTATTAAAGTGTTTTTGGGAGATGAAGCTTATGCTTAGGATGGTTGGAGTAGAGACTTTTTACGGTAAGATCAAAGCGCTGCATGGTGTTTCTCTTGGTGTTGAAAAAGGACAGCTTGTTTGCATCCTTGGTGCAAATGGTGCCGGGAAAACAACTATTTTAAAAACGATTTGCGGGATTACTAAACCTGAATATGGTACAATCCATTTTAATGATGAACAGATAGATTATAAAGACCCCGAAGAAATCATTAAACTGGGCATCTCCCATGTACCTGAGAATAGGCATATCTTCCCGGAATTAACGTTGTATGAAAATTTACTGATGGGGGGATTTCTGTTGAAAGATAAAGATCTGGTCGAAGAACGTTTCAGAAAGGTTACGACTCATTTCCCAGTTCTTTTAGAGCGCAGCGGACAACAGGCAGGAACATTGAGCGGTGGTGAACAACAAATGCTGGCTATTGCCAGAGCATTGATGTTGAATCCAAAATTACTTTTACTGGATGAACCATCATTAGGTTTGGCACCAAAACTTGTCCAAGACATTTTCGCTATAATCAAAGAATTGCATCAGTCAGGTGTAACAATTCTATTGGTAGAGCAAAATGTGAACCACGCTCTAAAGATCGCAGATTATGGGTACGTCCTCACATCTGGAAAGATATTTTTAAGTGGTACATATGATGAATTGTATGAAGAAAAAAAAGTAAGGGAAATGTATCTGGGTGAAGGTAAATACGTCCGAAGAACGAGTTTATGGCGGCCGTAATTAAACCAGATTTTTCAATTTATGATACGGTACCAAAAGCTTTTTGGTATCATGTAACAGAGCAGAAAGATGCAATAGCAAATTGGACTAAACAAAAAGGGATATGGACCTCGCAAACCTGGGGTGAATATGGAGCAGTTACTAAAAAGATCGGTCAGGCCTTGCTTGCCACGGGCATGAATCCCGGGGATAAAGTTTCTATTTTGTTGCAAACGCGGCTGGAGTGGGTGATGTGTGATATAGCTATTATATGTATTGGTTGCATTACAGCTCCGGTATATCATTCCAGTAATCCAGAACTGGTTCACTATATTGCTAAACACAGCGAAACGCGATTTATGTTTGTTGAAAATCAGGAGCAGTTAGATAAAATATTGAAAATATGGGATCGTTTGCCAAAATTAGAAAAAGTAATTGTTTTCGAACCTTATTTTCCCAAAGATTTACCCAATGTAAGTCCTTTTCTGGAATTTATTGAAACTGGTATAGATAATGGATCTTTTGAAAAAAGAATCGAAGCAAGTAAACCGGAAGAAGTGATAAGCTTTATTTATACCTCAGGAACAACAGGATACCCAAAGGCAGGTGTCATTAATAATCACAACGTCATATCTGCAATCAGACATTTACCTGATATGATCGAGGTTAAAAAAGATGACATTTCTATCGCATATCTTCCTCTGGCTCATATTGCTGAGCGGCTCATCGGTCATTTTATAAAACTTGTTTATGGTAACGAGACCGCTTTTGCTGAAAGCATTGAAGATATGCCTGACAATGTTCGTCAGGTTGGCCCGACGATAATATTAGGAACCCCTCGAATTTTTGAAAAATATTATGCTCGTATAGTTAGCGGTATTGGTGATGCTACCTGGGTACAGAAAAAAGTCTATAATTGGGCAGTGCAAACAGGTAAAAAAAGAGCCAAATTATTGGCTAAAGGAAAAACCATACCATTATTATTGAGACTTAGGTCTATTATCGCACAATTTTTAATCTTCAATAAAGTAAAGGATATTTTTGGAGGTCGTTTGCGTGTGATGCTTTCCGGTGCGGCACCTCTTTCTCCGGAAATCATTCATTACTTCAGTTGGGTAGGGATTATCATATATGAAGGTTACGGGATGACAGAAACGACAGGAATTATTTCTTGTAATAAACCGGGTTTTATTGAGATTGGTTCGGTAGGTAAAGCCTTACCTGATACTGAAATACGTATAGCTGATGATGGAGAGATCTGTGTGAGGGCGCCACAAAACATTCAATACTATTACAAAAATGAAGGCGGGACAAACGAACTATTAAAATCTGATGGAAACGGTAGCTTTTGGCTTCATACGGGTGATGTTGGACATCTTGATGAAGAAGGTTATTTATTTATCACGGATCGAAAAAAGGATATTATTATTACAGCGGGCGGAAAAAATGTAGCCCCCCAGAATATTGAAAATCTTTTAAAGACAAGTCCCTTTGTCAGCCAGGTCATGGTATATGGAGATAAAAAACCATACTTGACTGCACTCATAACCATGGATGAAGATGAGGTCATCAAATTTGCTCGTGATAAAAAATTGTTATACAAGGATCTTGCAGATCTTTCAAAGAAGAAAGAAGTATTGGAGCTTTTTCGCAAGGTAGTTCATACTAAAAATGAAAAACTGACTTCCTACGAAACCATAAAAAAATTCTTTGTATTGGAAGAAAATTTTGATCAGGATAAGGATGAAGTCACACCGACGTTTAAAGTGAAACGGAAAGTGGTCACGGGTCGTTATAAAGATATTTTAGATGAGATGTATCAATAATATCGATTAAAATGGAAATTATCTGAAAAATTAAGATTCGTTTGATAGAGCTGTATAAGCAAATCTAATAAATACGGACTAAATTATTATTGATCCTATAGTTAACCCTGTGCCGGACCGTTCTATCTTGGTACAATTTGGTGATGAAATTCCTGAGCCTGCTTGCAATTTCACAAAAAATGATTAGCAATATTTCCCCAGGATACAGTTCTGTACTGGTTCGATTACATTAAGAGGCCACCATGGAAGAAGGGATGGATAGTATTGAGGCTGCATTGAAGCAAGAGCGCCCTGTGGATATCATCCCACAGCGTATAATAGAAGTGCTTGACTGCTATGATGATAAATTCAACTCCTGCCATAGACCGTGTTATGGAGCATAGTAGGTATAATAACGATGAATTGATTAGATGAAATTATTGATAACAGGCGGGAAATCAATCCACCTTTATAAATCAGTCTAATTCTTTGTAAATTTAAGCGCTTTTTGTAAACCTATTCAGGCACGGAAACGGATTATAACACAAAACACCCAAGACCAGATTATTTAATCCATGCACAATAATTACAAATCCATATTTCAAGAAAAAGTAGATTCAGGATATAAAATTGAGCCGAAAGACTGGATGCCGGATAAATACCGCAGTCATCTCATTCGGCAGATTTCACAGCACGCCCATTCGGAAATTATCGGCATGCAGCCCGAAGGAAACTGGATCACCCGTGCACCTACTCTCCGTGCCAAAATGGTGCTCATCGCTAAGGTTCAAGATGAAGCTGGCCATGGTTTATAC
>CAZBBE010000057.1:0-9185 GCA_964489755.1 uncultured bacterium
TAACTTCCATTGCAAAATGTTTCCCAATTTGAAAGGACTTTATTCTCCTCAATTATGGGGAAAAGTGTAATCAATTTAAAAATTGATCCCGGAGGATATTGACCTGAGGTATTTCTATCGAGAAACGGTTTCCCAGAATCATGAATAATACTATTCCATTCATCATGAGAAATTCCACCGGCAAATAAATCAGGTGATATTTCCGGAGAACTCACGTAGGCTAAAATTTCTCCCGTTTTTGCATTTGATACCAGTACAGACCCTGTTTTACCTTCCATTGAATTTTCCATAGCAAATTGTAATTCCGAATGAATGGTTAACTTTATATCATTACCGGGAATGGGTTGCACGGTTCTATCCTCTAATTGTCCAACGATTTTTCCCCGTACATTCACTTCAAAGAAGTCCATACCTTTATCACCGGTTAAATGTTTTTCATAATATTTTTCGATACCATCCCAGCCGGTCAAATCTCCTAAATTATGGATATTCTGATCACCCAGTTCTTTCAATTTTAATCGATCCACTTCTCGGACATAGCCTAAAAAATGAAAACCCTTTATTTGGCTTGGATAAGACCTTTCCGGCAGTTTATTGTAATGTATTCCCGTCAGGCTTGTTTTATTTTCTTCTAAAAGACTCAATTGTTCGAAATCAATATTTTTTGCTAAACGGACAGTGACAAACTGATTTCGGTAATATTGTTCGTAATTTTTCTCCAGAACAACGGAAGGAATTTGTGTCAATTTATTGATCAATTTAAATTTATCCTGTTTATTTTCAAATTCCCGTGGAATCGCTGAAAGGACAAAGGTTGGATAATTGTCAACTAAAATATTGTTTTCCCTGTCTAAAATAAGGCCACGAGGTGCAGGCAAGGAAACAGCCTGAATCCGGTTCCCCTCCGCTTTTTCATAGTAGGCTTCATGCTTGACAATTTGTATAAAAAAATATCGGGTGATCAGAATAAAAAAAGTTACTGCAATAATGCCTCGTACCACCCTTATTTGTCCCTGATGTATTATATTTTCGGCTTTTAACATTTACGATTTTTTATAAAGGGGATTTATAACTTGCAATATTCCGGTGAATCCTAATGTATATGTTGATGTTAAAATCCACAAAAGAATAAAATGAACAGGATTTTCAAATACTATCGATTGATATCGAATAAAAGTTGTACATAAAAAATGGAATAAGATGATACATATCCAGATGAGGTGAAAGTGGTTTTGAGAATGGATTTTATTATGATAAAATAGTATCCCCAGAATATACCCTGTCAAGGTATAGGTTAAGGGAGATAATCCAAATGAGGTGCCTATACCTAATAAATCAGCTATAATTCCCAGAATAAATCCCAATGATACTCCTTGAAAACTGCCAAAACGAACACTGGTATACATGATAAAAATGAGTATAAAATCAGGTCGAATTCCGTTTATCGATAAAAAATCGGAAAGCAGTATTTGAACTGCTAAAATGATTAGTCCAAACACATAAATCTTAATTCGATTCATTTTTCTCTCCAAGGACAACAAACGCATCTAAAATGGATTCTATTTCCTCAGTAATTTGAACAAAAATAATTTTTTCAAAGCTTCCCATTTTATCCATGATTCCGCTCACAGTTCCAACATGAAGGTCTTTTGGATAAATGTTACTGAACCCGGATGTGACCACACCATCTCCGACACGAACTGTGGCATTTTTTTGTACTTCTCTGACCTGGCATTTATTGTTTCCATACCACCTCAAAATCCCCGTACTCCCATTAGGTAAAATTCTTACACTGAGACGGTAATTGATATCGTTGATGAGTTGGACTATGGATGAATATTCTCCAACAATTAATATTTTCCCAATAACACCTTCTGGAGTAAGAACAGGATCATTTTTTTGAACACCCGCTTCTTTCCCAACATCGATTGTTAGTGAATTAATGTTGGGTAATATCCCCTTATTAATCACTTTAGACGGTAATAAGGTTAAATGATTATCCCTTTTGAAGGACAACAGGTTCTGCAATCTTTGATTCTCTGTTTCAAGGAATTGCATTGAAGATACTTGGAAAGATAACTGAATCACTTTTTCCCTTAATAGAGAATTTTCTTCATCTAAAGTGTATGAATATTTTATCCAGGTGACAGGTTTGTAAAGTGAGGAAAATAAATCAATGACTCTGGATCGAAATAATTCTACATTTTTTGTGGAACCATCCGTAAAAAAAAGGGAAAAGGAAATAACGGTACAACTAACAAATAAAGCATGATGTTTATTGTTCATTATAAATGAAAATATTTTTTCCATAAAAATTAAATCAACACATCTTTATATTTCCTCACATTCTCAAGAACCATTCCGGTTCCTTTTACCACAGATAACAATGGATCTTCCGACACATTAACCGGAATATTGGTCCGTTCTCTAATTATTTGATCCAAACCGTTCAGTAGGCTCCCTCCTCCCGTCAAAATAATTCCTCTGTCCAAAATGTCAGATGCTAATTCCGGAGGTGTTTTTTCCAGAGCATGTTTTACAGATTCCACTATACTGTTTACCGGATCTTTCAATGCATGCCTGATTTCATCAGAAGAAACTTCAATAGTATTAGGAATTCCGTTTACGAGATCTCTTCCCTTTACAGAAATAGTTTCCGGTTTCATCCGCATTGCAGAACCAACAGTCTTTTTAATGGATTCACTCGTGGGTAAACCAATTTCTAATTTATGTTCGTTTCGAAACCATTGAACAATGGCTTCATCCATTTCATCACCTGCAATTCGAATAGATTCTTTTGTAGCAACACCGTTGAGTGAGATGACCGCAATTTCTGTGGTGCCACCACCAACATCGACAATAATATTTCCTATAGGCTTGCTGATATCCAATCCGATTCCAATTGCAGCAGCTACAGGTTCTTCAATAAGAAAAACTTCCTTCGCATTAGCTCTTTCCCCTGAATCTTTGACCGCTCTCCTTTCCACATCTGTAACCCCGCTGGGGACACATATAACCATTCTTACCCTGGCAATTCGATTTAGTTCAACTTTCCGAATAAAGCCCTGCAACATTCCGTCCGTCATATTAAAGTCAGCTATCACTCCATCCCGCAAAGGCCGAATTGTCTCAATATCCTTATGTGTTTTGCCCACCATTTCTTTTGCTTCATTCCCAACAGCAAAAATCTTTTCATCATGAACAGACCTAGCAACAATTGAGGGTTCATTGATAATCACTCCTTTTCCCCGAAGCCAAATGAGAGTATTTGCTGTACCTAGATCTATGGCAATATCACCGGATAACCAACTAAAAGGTTTTGTTAATATGGAAAATAGATTCAAATGGGATAAAAAGTCTTGATTAATGAAGCTGAAAATTACAGCAATCTTGAATTATATCCTTTGATAATTCATATGATTAATAATTTTTCTTGTAGAAAAATAAAATTTCCTATTCGATACATTGTTTTCTAAATCTGCAAACCTTGTTTGCTTAGGAAATCTGCTTCCTTATTCTTTTCTCTGGGGATATGAATTAGTGTCCAACTGTTGAAATTGGATAAAATATCCGTTGCTTTTTGATAACATAATATCATCCTCTCATTTTTAACCTGATATTTTCCGTTGATTTGATTTACTATCAATTGACTGTCAGAATAAATAGTGATAGATTTTATTTCTTTTTCGAGAGCATGATTCAACCCTTGTATCAACGCAAAATATTCAGCTTCATTATTGGTTTTATTGCCAATAAATTCTGAAAACGAAAATATCTTCTTCTCACTTTTATAACATACTCCTCCAATCCCTGCTCCCTGCCCGTCAGGCATTGCTGCTCCGTCAATATAAAGAACAACTTTATCTTTTGATTTTAATTTTGATAAAATAGTTTCAATGACTGTACTTTCTGTCTCCACTACGGATTTGTCCAAAAATGAACTCAATATTTTCATTAATAATTTCTTTTCAGATCGAGTTAAGATGAGTTGAGACTTGTCTTCCATACTGGGATCGTATTTTAGGGAATAGATAAGAAATGTGGTGTTTCCAATTGATAATCACCAAATCCATTCACATCAACAAATCTAAAGGATTTATTCACTGTAAAATAATACCAACTTTCGAAGGCTTTTTGGTTGGAATAATCCGAGAACCGTTTCTTTTCATCTGGAGGTCCAAATAAAATATAAATCATTCCCATATCTGTTTTCCATCCATCCTGAAATCCGCTATATTGTACAACTGTGAATGCTACTCGCTTATAATATTCATCCATGAGTTCATTTTCCAATGTTTCCTGTGATGGATCTCTGTCATCCCAGAATGTTTTAAATAATTGTTCCTTTTCTGCTTTTTTGGATTTCTTTAGTTTAGTACGCTCTTTTGAAGTTAAAATGTATTTCATTTGATCCAATGCTTCATTAATATCGGTTACCAGACTTGAAATACCCGGTTTTAGTACTACTAATTCTACAGATTGTTCATTCTGTTTTTTCCCATCCTTTAACTTTACAGTAAATGTATAGGATAAATCAGAAAAAATGGATATTGGAAGGTGTATATAATGATGAAAATATTTGAAATTAACAGGTATTTTATCTTTCCTAGTTACTTGTTCTTTTCCGATTTTATTTACTATTTTCCATTCAAGTACGCAGTCATCCGAATGACTAAAACCTGAAATGAATAGACTGACCGAATCCTCTCCAGGGGAAAGAAAATAATTCCAACTGGGAATGAGATCAGGATTAAACCCCCAATTCCCCGGTTTGTCAACGAGTGTCACCGGTTTATTGATATAGGGAATATGTGAAATTTCTAATTCCAAATCTTGGCTTACTTTATGAAATTCTCTACTCTCAATATCAAATACGGTCGCCATTACAATATATTTATTCACAGGAATCATTTTTTCCGTGAATAAAGTAATTGTTTCAGTTTTCCTGATTGTCTCAATATAATTTTGAACATGTATCGAATCAGCCCAAGTATTTTTGTGAAGTAATTTCCCTTTTTTATTCATCACTGCGATTTGAGCCTCATACCCTGAGATAAATTCATTGTTTCCCTTAACAAATTGAAGAGTTTTTAAAGGAATGTCCAAATACATCTTAACCAAAATGGAATCCTGCCATCGTGTAGTAACAGGTACAATATTTACACGGATCTTTTTAAAGTTACCGAAATCATTATTTTTTTCCCTTCCATAAATATTTGCCATGAAAACTAATAAATACAAGAATGTAAATATCGAGTTAGTTAGTTTTGTTTTTATTTGTTGTCTAATCATTTTTCCATAAAAACCGTGTTAATCCTTGAGACGTTCCAATCCATAATTTTTCATCTTCCAAGTACAGGGTATTCACCCGTCCAAGAAAAGGATAAGAATATTCGTCAATAAAAAAGTGTTCAAAATCAAATTTAAACAACCCTGAATTATTTCCAAAAAACCCGTGATTCTCATTGAATGTCATGGCTGATATCCTCTGCTGACGCAGGGAATTAGACCTGAATATTATTTTCCATAATCTCGTTTGCCTATTATAAGAAATTAGTCCCTGTTTCGTAGCAATATAAACTAAATTTTTATATGCCTCTATTTCCCAACAATCAGTTATGAAGTTTTCTTCACCACCTAGGGAAGAAATGTTACCTATATCTCGGAAGTCAAGCAATGACCCCATTATTTCATCATATATAAACAGTCCATCTTTTGTACCAATCCAAATTCTCATACCAATATACTCCAGATCATAAATATTTTCATTCCTGAATGTAGATTCAATTCCAATGGGATCGAATCGTTTTTCCACTGGATTAATTCTCGAAATTCCTGTATTTGATCCAATCCAGACGAAATTTGAATCCCATGTCATCGTGTTTATATAACCATTGAGTTGGATTCTTGTTTCATCCAATAATCTCCAGTAATCTTTCTTCTTATTATACACAAGAATCCCCATGGATCCTCCAAACCATAGTTCATCATTTATATTTAATACAGAATATATTTTTTGGGGAGACATATTAGTATTGATCTCAAATTCATGAGATTTAAAATAATCTTGTTTATAGTCATAAAAAGTGATCCCCTCTGGAGGAGTAGATTTTCCACCAACCCAAAATCCATCTTGAGATTTCAATAATGCGGATACGTCTGAATCTGATAATCCGAATTGAATGGGATAAAATGTTTCCATATGAAAATCCCCTTTCAATATAATCCCGTCATTAATTCCCAACCATATATCTCCATATCGGGCTGAATAAAATACTGTTATAAATTTATCCCTGCCGTGTGGATCAATCATTTCTCCGTTATTATAAATCCATCCATCCATCATAGAATAATTATCAAACGGTTCCGGGAGAACTACCTTCCCAGGAGAAAAAGAGGCACTCCAATTTATATCTTCCTCATCGGGAAAAGACATTATTGATAACAAAATCCCAGAAACATGGTCCAGTTTAATATATTGATTATTACTTCGCAGCCAGAGATTTTTTATTGTGGAACCAATTTGATGGGTTTTTAGTTTCCTTCCAATCCCTATATCTCTTTTCCTTAAATGTGTCCACCCGCCTTCCCGCATGTGGGAGTAATCCAATCCAGAATCTGTCCCTATCCAAAGAATACCAGTATCAAAATCAAAGTGAACAGATTGGATTTTATTGGATGATAAACCCTGAGCCATTGTTAACGGGATATCCATTTCATTTGCATAAATATGGTACCTTAATACACCACCGCTCTCTGTCCCAAAATAGATATAGGAATATCCTTCAGTAATTGAAGTAATCGCTCTAGTTTTGGTGATAGTAATCCAGTCCATTGGATTAAATCTTGGATCGTATTGACTGAAAAGAAGATTAAAAGAAATAAGCCCGAGTATAAGTGTAATATAAAAACTACGTGGACCCTTCTTCTTATATTGTACCCTAAAATACGTTATACGGGATAATTTCGTAAATGTATTATTTACTGATAACTCAAAAGAGATAATATTCAACCATTTTGGTTAAGTTATCAAGAGTAATTGGAACAACTCCTACTTCCCCGCAGACAAAACCTGCAGCATAGTTAGCCAGCAATGCAGACTCTTCACCATTTGCCCCCGATAATTCCGCAAGTGCAAAAGTGCTTATAACGGTATCTCCTGCTCCGGAAACATCATGGACATGCAATGCTTTTGTTGGAATTTTATGCTTTTGATTTTTTGTAAATAAATCGCTGCCGTCAGCACCCATAGTGACCAATAAAATATCCACATTAAATTTTTCTCTTAATTCTCGACCTAAAATATCGAATTCATCTTTAGATTTCCATTTTCCAACCACTGACTGAAATTCGTATAAATTTGGTTTTATCATATGTACATTACTGAAATTGGTAAAGTCATTGGTTTTCGGGTCCACATAAATAGGAATATTATGCTGCTTGGATATACGAATTGATTCAGATATGACGCTTGGAGTCAAAATTCCTTTACCATAATCGGAAAGAATAAGGCCGTGTGCTTTAGTTATGTGCCTATTTAGAATACTTATCACCTGCTCTTCCACTGATTTTGAAATGTATGTGATAGATTCCTGATCAAATCGAATCATTTGTTGATTTTGGGCAAACACCCGTGTTTTAACTGTTGTTGTTCTGCCTTTAACACGAAAAATACCTTCAGTAGAAATCGATTTATCCTTTAATTGTTCCATTAGGGTATTACCATTCTTATCTTCCCCCAAAACTCCGATAAGAAGTGGATTTGCGTTTAAACCAAACAAATTTGTCGCTACATTTCCCGCTCCTCCTGCTCTAACATTTTCTTTGTCAATGTGAACAATAGGAACTGGAGCTTCCTGAGAGATTCTGTGTACATCCCCCCAATAATATACATCCAACATTATATCACCAACTATAATGATGTTTTTCCCCTTAAATCCAGAGATTATATCCAAGTATCTCGAATTATCCATCTTCTTTCAAACTTAAAACGATTGAATATAATGTAATACTTAATATATTCATTATATATAATATATATATATGAATATAAATATTTTAATTATGATCATTTCCTATTTGATTTTTTATTTGAGAGTCCCGGTCTTATTTTCGAGATGTGTCCATTATCAAAATAAATCAGCACAGCGGCAAAATTTTTCATGTTCCTGTCATCATGACTCCCTATAATTACAGTTGTTCCTAAATCCTTATTCATTCTAAGAATCATTTTCTGGAACTCCATTCTCTTTTTTTGGTCCAGATAAACCCCATAATCATCAATAATCACTACTCTTGGATCTTGGTAATGTAACATGCATTTTAACAACCATGCTTTTTCACCCTGAGATAAGTTTTTAATTTTTTCCGAAAGCAAATTATTTTGGTTTTTTGATGAGAAATAGAAATCACTTTTATTTTTTTTGGTATCCCGTTTATTAGAATGAGGGAGTAAATCGGAAACAGTTTTATTTCCATCCAAATCTTCAATACTTCCATACCAAACATTATCAAATGGTTTGATTTTACCCCACCAATTAGTTTTTAATTCCTCTCCTTCAAATCGTAATTCACCTTTTGAAGGTTTTATTCGTCCACTTAATATTTTAAGAAGAGTTGTCTTGCCTGCACCGATCGGGCCGATAATGCCGTAAATTGTCCCCGGGTGGCATTGCAGGTGTTTTATCTGAAGTACCGTTCTATTGTGATACTCTTTTTTTATATTTTTTAATTCAAATACTAACCGTTTTTGCATCATTCACTCCTTTGTGTATGCGAATGACGAAAGGAAAGTTACTCAAGCGGATGCATTTCTATAAACTGTTCAGCATCAATTGCAGCCATACATCCAGTCCCTGCAGCAGTAATTGCCTGTTTATAACGGACATCCTGTACGTCTCCACAGGCAAACACACCCGGAATATTCGTTTCAGATGTTTTCCCATTAGTGACTAAATATCCATATTCATCGGTATCTAAAAATTCATCAAAAAGGGAAACATTCGGTGTATGACCAATTGCTAAAAAAACACCATCACAGTCCATATTTATTTCTTCATCTGTTCGTAAGTTTTGTAATATAACACCTGTAACACCTTCTTCAACAGAACCGTTAATTTTGGTAAGTTCGGAGTCCCATATAACATTTATCTTCTCGTTATCAAAAACCCGTTTCTGCATTATTT
>CAZBBE010000058.1:0-9184 GCA_964489755.1 uncultured bacterium
AAATGATCGGAGTAGTTGGTGGGATTGGTCCTTATGCAGGATTAGATTTATTTTATAAAATACTTAACCGGACCAAGGCAGCATGTGATCAAGAACATTTACCCATTTCAATGTTGTCCGTACCTCACTCAATTCCAGATAGAACTGAATTCCTCCTTGGAAATTCTAAAATCAATCCGGCAACAACTATTTCAAAGGTAATTTGTGCTTTATATAATCAAGGATCAACTGTTATTGGTATGCCCTGTAATACTGCTCATGCAAAACCAATTTTCAATGAAATTATTGAAAGAATTCCCAAAGAAGTAAAACTGGTTCACATGATAAATGAGGTGTCCAAGTTTATTAAAAATAAATATCCATCCGTGTATAATGTGGGTATCTTGTCCACAACCGGAACATTTATTTCACTTGTTTATCCTAATTCTTTATCACAACACGGTTTAAATGGTATTCAAGTTTCAGAGTCAATTCAGGAAAATCATATCAGCCCTGCCATTTATAGCAAAATCCATGGAATTAAAGCACAGTCAAACCCAGTGACAGTGCAAGCAAAAAAAGATTTACATTTGGGAATAGAATATTTGGTTAGCAAAGGAGTAGAAGCGATTATTCTGGGATGTACAGAAATTCCCCTTGCAATAAAAGACAATCAAATCAAGGGTGTTCCGCTTATTGATGCAACTGGGGTTCTTGCCCGTGCTTTAATTTTGGAGTCTTCACCTGAGAAACTTATAGGTGAAAATGGCTAAACGAACCAAGTCTACTTTCATTCATCTTGAGTGTACAAGCTGCAAAAAGATATTCCCAAAAGAACAATTATTAAATCTTTGTATTTCCTGCAGTCTACCTCTCTTTGCCCGATATGATATTGAAAAAGCACGGTCCATCATCCTGAAAGATCAATTACTGTATCGTGAGGATACTATGTGGCGATATAAAGAAATGTTGCCAGTAGAATATGAAGAAAATATCGTCACATTAGGGGAAGGATGGACCCCGCTTGTAGCAGCCAAACGATTGGGAGAATTGTTGGGATTCTCTAAACTTTACCTTAAAGACGAATCCCTCAATCCAACCGGTTCATTCAAAGCCCGTGGGATGAGCGCTGCTATCTCGCAAGCAAAAGAAAAGGGAGTGAAAAAAATTGCCATTCCTACAGCAGGAAATGCCGGGGGCGCTACAGCTGCTTATACGGCAAAAGCGGGTCAGGAAGCTTATGTTTTTATGCCTGATGATACTCCAGCCGCATTCCAAATTGAGTGTGAACAATACGGAGCAATTGTGGAGAAAATTGATGGTTTAATCAGTGACTGTGGAAAAATAGTTGCCCAGCGTAAAAAACGTGAGGGATGGTTTGATATTTCAACATTGAAAGAGCCCTATCGTGTTGAAGGAAAAAAAACAATGGGTTATGAGTTAGCTGAGCAAATGAACTGGCAATTGCCTGATGTAATTATTTATCCAACAGGTGGTGGTACAGGAATTATCGGAATGTGGAAAGCATTCCAGGAAATGGAGAAGTTAGGCTGGATTGGTTCAAAACGTCCCCGAATGATTTCAGTTCAAGCGGATGGGTGTGCTCCTATTGTTCGTGCTTTTAATGAAGGGGTGGAAAGGGCAATTTCTGTTGAAAATCCTAAAACTCTGGCTTCAGGTCTGTGTGTACCTACAGCGGTGGGTGACTTTCTTATTTTGCAATCTATTCGTGATAGTAATGGATATGCTGTTGCAGTAAGCGATGAAGCACTGTTGGAAGGTGTGACTACATTGGGGAAAACCGAGGGAGTGTTTGCGGCTCCTGAGGCTGGAGCAACTGTTGCAGCTTTGGAAAAGCTATTGAAAAACGGACAAATTCTGAAGGATGAACAAATTGTTTTATTCATCACTGGTAGTGGAATAAAATATGTAGATGTTTTTACATCAAGTGAAAAAGTATCTTAACCTAATAAATACTTATCTGCCATTTTTTTAAAACATTTCATTTGTTCAAAAGCACATTCTTTTGATTCAGATGGTTTAAATGACTTACAGTCAAAACCCATTATTTCCTTCATAATCTCATAGGAATAATCTGCAAACACAACCGTTCCATCATCTTTTATTTCTTTGATTCCGTCAAGTTGACCGGACTCTTCATTCATCCTCACCGCTTCTTCAAGTGTTATTTCTGAAGGAAGAACAACTTCAGCTCCTTCGGCATTTAATTTAACCGGGTAACCACCGGGTAAACCATTAGGCCCCGGTGAATGCGTTCGTAGTCCCTCATCATTCACCATCGCCTTTAGATTTTTTAAAGTTGATGATGCCGATACTGTGGTAAAACCTATTCCGGGTGGATATAGTTTTACTGAATCATACATCACCTCATCCGCATTGAATTGTTGAGTAACATCCTCATTTTCAATCATAATTTTTAAGAAATAAGGAGCTCCCGGTTTATACCCAGCCTCTCGGGGATACACCCAATGCTGATGATGACAAACTAAATAAATTTCAATATTGGATTTTGGAACACCTGTTTTTCTATTAACATAGGTCAAAATTGCAGGTGCAATCAAATCTACATTTCCTATTCCGATAGTTGGTGCTAAACCAATTTTCCCTAAAACCGGATTGGTCAAGCAGGATAATGAAGTATTGATATAAAATGGACTCACTCCAGAGTTTTTAATGGCTTGAGCAAGATTCATTCCCAATGTCAATTGGCAGGGTAACCAGGCCCCCAGTCCTGCAGAACTTATTTTAGCATATACCTTATCCGGAAGTTTCCGAATCAAATGCCAAGTGTGTAAAACAGAGCAATTAATTACAGCAGTTGGTTTCTCCTTATGAATCAACTCCGCAGTTGTATCAATATCAAATAGATCAATTTTCATGGGATAAAATTTGGGATCCATCCCATGATGAACAGCACCTATTTCAGCATTGTTACACACCCAGTATGCTCTTTTTTCATTAATATCACCTACTATCCATTCAAAATTGCTCCCATCACGAGATACAAACTCTAACAAATGGCTTCCAACATCGCCGACCCCTACTAATAATATTTTTTTCATTTAATTTTCCTTATTATAAAAATATTTAGTTTAATACTAACACAAATAATTATACCTTTTTTATTTCACACGTTAAAATAAACACTTAATTTTTCTTCCTAAATTATCAATTATGTAACTTCAAAATAGTCTATATTTTTTTAAAAAAACCGGATTCTAATCATTCATGCCTAAAAAGAGTCAAAATGTTTCTATCCCTTTACATTTGAAAAGGTCAGCCACCCTATATATTAATGAACGATGCAATGCCCTTGAAAAAGAGGGTAGAAAAATCTACCGAATGGGTCTTGGTCAATCTCCCTTTCCGGTTCCTGAAGTTGTTGTGGATTCTCTGAAACAACATGCTAATAAAAAGAAATACCTCCCGGTTAAGGGATTACCTGAATTACGAAACACTGTGGCTGAATTTCACCAAAGGATGGATGGATTGGATTTCAAAAGTGAAAATATCATGATTGGACCCGGTTCAAAAGAGTTGATGTTTTTACTCCAGTCGGTACTTGACTGGGACATCATACTGCCCACGCCCTGCTGGGTTTCTTATGCTCCTCAAGCAGAAATTCTAGGAAATCAAATCCATTTCATTCATACTCTATTTGAAAATGGTTGGAGATTAACACCAAATCTCCTAACTGAATTCCTGGATAGGAATATATTGAACCAAAACAAACTCATTATTTTAAATTATCCCGGAAACCCTGATGGAAGCACTTATTCAAACGATGAATTAAAAGACATTGCAGAAATATTTCGGAAAAACAAAATTACAGTTTTATCAGATGAAATATACGGTTTAATCAACCACAATGGAATCCATTCATCCATTGCAAAATATTATCCGAAAGGAACGATTGTCAGTTCGGGACTCTCCAAATGGTGCGGAGCCGGCGGCTGGCGGTTGGGAACCATGAGTTTTCCGGAAGAATTATCCTGGATATTAGAACCGATGGTAGTGATCGCAAGTGAGACATACACATCAGTGTGCGCACCAATTCAATACGCAGCAATAACAGCATTTCTTGGAGGTTCTATTATAGATGATTATTTATTTCATTTAAGACGAATATTGAAGACAATTGGTACGAAATGTTTTGAACTCTTTAATGAGAATAGCATAAATGTCATTGCCCCTAAGGGTGGTTTTTATTTGTTCCCTGTATTTAATGAATTCCAAAATACTTTAATTTCCCGTGGAATAATAACTTCTGAAGATTTTTGCAATGACCTTTTAGAAGTGACCGGTGTTGCCTCACTCCCGGGATCAGATTTTAACCGAAAACATACTGAATTATCCTGCCGTCTTGCCTACGTAAATTTTGATGGAACTGAAGCATTAAAAATCAGTGAATCAATTGGAAAATCCCCTAATTTAACAATAGATGATTTAACCGCTGTATGCGGAGATGTATTGGTTGGGATAAATAAATTAATTGAATTTGTAAGAATACACAAAAGTTAAAGCACACTTTGTAAAACAATTGATAACTAAAACAGAGGGGGTTGTTTGGGTTTTTTCTATTTTCCATAATTTACGGTACCTTTAACTTGTATATGATTCTAACTAAAGGATATTTATGTTTAAACTGAAACTTCACTGGCAAATCATTATCGGGCTGATTCTGGGCCTGATTTATGGAATCATTGCTGCAAACAATGGATGGGGTCCTTTTACAGCTGCATGGATCGCCCCATTAGGTACAATATTTATCAATCTGTTAAAGTTGATTGCCGTCCCACTGGTGCTATCATCACTGATCACTGGCGTAGCTTCCCTATCTGATTTAAAAAAACTGAGTCGGATAGGCGGGAAAACCATTGCCATTTACGTAGGTACAACTGCAGTAGCCGTTACCATTGGTTTAGTCTCGGTTAATATAATTCAACCTGGAGACAGGGTTCCTGACCAAATGAAGGAGAAATTGCAGAAGACTTACGAAAAAGATGCAATAATAAAATCAGGTTCTGCACAAAACATAAAAGACCGCGGTCCACTCCAGCCAGTTGTTGATATGGTGCCAAATAACTTTTTTTCATCAGCTTCCAGCAATCGCAATATGCTTCAGGTTGTATTCGTGGCCATATTTGTGGGTATCGGACTCATTCAGATCCCGAAAGATAAAGGGAAACCTGTTTTGGACTTTTTTGAAGGGCTAAACGATGTGGTGATTAAGCTGGTGGACCTGATTATGCTGATGGCACCCATTGGTGTTTTTGCTTTGATCGCACATACGATTAATAAAGTTGCAGGTGATAACCCATCCCAGATCATGGAATTACTGGGCGCTCTTGGCTATTACATGTTCGCTGTTATTATAGGTTTAATTGCTCATGCTGCTATTACCTATACCGGACTGTTAAAGACCATGACAAAGATGCCATTAAATGTGTTTTACAGAGGGATAGCCCCAGCTCAGTTGCTTGCATTTTCAACCAGCTCCAGTGGTGCAACACTACCCGTGACCATGGAATGTTGCGAGGATGAACTTGGTGTCTCTGAAGAAGTTTCCTCTTTTGTTCTTCCTCTTGGTGCTACTATCAATATGGATGGAACAGCCCTGTATCAGGCCGTTGCTGCTGTGTTTATTGCTCAAACTCTTGGTATGGATCTTGATTTGGGTGCCCAGCTAACCATTATCTTAACTGCTGTCCTGGCATCCATTGGGACTGCAGCAGTCCCTGGTGCTGGCATCATTATGCTGGTGATTATTTTAGAAGCGGTAGGGATCCCCAGTGAAGGGATTGCTCTCATTTTAGGCGTTGATAGGATCTTGGATATGATGCGAACCGTTATTAATATAACTGGGGATTCATCGGTAGCTGTAATTGTTGCCAGTTCGGAAGATCAACTCAACATTCCTACTTGATAACGACAGATGCTAAGAATTTAATATAAAACATTTTTGAAAAATAATATTTGATATGAATCCACCGCTTGATGGTATTCGTGTAATAGCCTTGGATCAATATTTGAGCGTCCTCTACTGTTCCATACTGTTAGCCGATGCTACTCTCATCATCAGGTGCTACATTGATTTATAATTTATAATGATTTATTAATTAAGTTAAATAAAGAGACTCAGTTTTGAGCCTCTTTATTTACTATTATTCCAAATTCTTAGTCGTAAATTTTAATACTCATCTTTACTATTGAATGAAAAAATTTCACACTCGAGATAAATTTATTTTTTTACAACTTATGATTCTGATTCTCACAACTCTTCATGCAGAGCCAGAATATGCTAAAAATGGAATGGTGGTTTCCGCACATAGATTAGCATCAGAAGCAGGTGTGAAAACCATGAAAAAAGGGGGCAATGCAGTGGATGCTGCAGTTGCTACAGGTTTTGCATTAGCCGTAGTGTACCCCGCGGCTGGAAATATCGGAGGAGGGGGATTCATGACTGCGGTTGTGAATGGAGAAAAGTTTACTTTGGATTTTCGTGAAAAAGCTCCCGGTGGTTCCTACAGAGATATGTACCTTGACGATAAAGGAGATGTTATTTCAGGTTTGTCCCTGTATTCTCATCTTGCATCAGGTGTCCCCGGTACGGTTCATGGACTAATTAAGGCTTGGCAAGATTATGGGTCAGGACGTATTTCTTTGTGGGAGATAATGAAACCTGCTATCAGGATAGCAGAACGGGGATTTCGACTTTCTAATGGATTGGCCGGAAGTCTGAATTACAGAAAAGAGTTTTTCAATAGGGATGCAGATTCCCAAATAATATTTAACCGGAAAGATGGAAGGGACTGGAGACCAGGAGATATCTTTAAACAAAAAGATCTTGCGAGAACTTTGAGACGAATCGCCAGAACAAAAGGTCTAGATTTTTATTTTGGAAAAACAGCGAGGCTTATTGTTGCTGAAATGGAGAATTATAATGGTCTTATTACATTGAAAGACCTTGCAGGATATGAATCTGTTTATCGGGAACCGGTGACCGGACAATACCGGGAATTTGAAATATTATCCATGGGTCCGCCCAGCTCCGGCGGTATAATTCTCATCCACATGCTGAATATGCTTGAGCAATTTGAATTGGAATCCATTGACTGGCACTCTTCAGAATACATCCATCTTCTCACCGAGGTAGAACGAAGGGCTTATGCAGACAGGGCTGAACATTTAGGTGACCTTGATTTCTGGGATGTCCCCATCCACATGCTGTTATCGGATGATTATGCAGTTGAACGGGCTTCCTCAATTAATCTTTTGAAAGTATCATCCAGTGTGGATATTTCCCATGGGGACCCATATCCTTATGAAAGCAGGGAAACAACTCATTACTCAGTTGTTGATGGCGATGGAAATGCCGTTAGTGTAACTACTACATTAAATACTGGCTATGGTTCAGGATATGTTGTTGAAAAAGCAGGATTTTTTCTCAATAATGAAATGGATGATTTTTCAGCAAAACCGGGAATGCCTAATGTGTATGGTTTGGTGGGCAATGAAGCAAATGCCATTCAACCAGGGAAACGCCCACTCAGTTCCATGACGCCAACCATTGTATTGAAAGATGGTAATCCCATTCTTATCATTGGCTCCCCGGGAGGTTCAACCATTATTACAACAGTCATGCAGGTGATCCTGAATGTGTTGGTTTATGATATGTCCATTCAGCAAGCGGTGACCGTATCTCGTTTTCATTCTCAATGGCTTCCGGATGCCATCATGGTGGAGCCCTTTACCATTACTTCTGACGTAAAAGAGAACCTCCTCCGCAAAGGACATTCAATCAATTTCTACAGATGGGGATATATCGGACAAGCAAATGGAATAACCATTAAAGAAAATGGATATTACGGTGGGGCAGATTCAAGGGGAGAAAACTCAGCCGTCGGGTACTAATCTTTTTCCAATAAATCTTCCATAAGTTGTACAAATATACTGGACCCCACCAACAGGGCTCTCTCATCAATATCAAAATGTGAACAGTGATGTGGAACACTCAGAGGCTCTCTATCCAAAGGAGCGGATCCAACAAAGAAAAAACAGCCCGGGATTTCTTGGGCATAATATGAAAAGTCCTCTGCACCCATAGAGAGATATGGTTCTTTCGCATTTTCCCCTACAATTTTCTTGGCAGAAGAAATGAGTTTCTCATATGTGTTCTCTGCGTTCATAGTTGGAGGATAGCCCTTTTCATAATTCATTTCAATTTTAGCTCCAAACATTTTTTCCATACCTAAAATGATGTCCCCCATTTTCTCAATGACCAATTCACGAACTTCTTCTTTGTAGGCTCTGGTTGTTCCTACCAATTCTGCTGTGTCAGCTATGATGTTAAAATTATTTCCACTCTGAAATTTTCCCACTGTTACCACTGCACTATCAATGGGATTGGTATTCCGGCTGACAATGGTTTGAAACGCATTTACCAGGTGTGAACCAACGACAATGGCATCTACTGTTCCCTGGGGAGCAGCACCATGCCCGCCAATTCCCTTAATAGTAATGGTAAATTTATCGGCTGCAGCAAGAATGGGACCCGGCTTTACTCCCACTTCTCCATAAGGCTGGTAATTCCACAAGTGGATTCCGTAGATTTCGTCCACACCACTAAGGCATCCGTCATTAATCATGTGTTTAGCGCCAAAATATCCTTCTTCTCCCGGCTGAAAAATAAATCGCACTGAACCGTTCAGCTCTTCTGTCTTTTGTGATAATATCTTTGCCGCTCCCAATAACATTGCTGTGTGTCCGTCATGTCCGCAAGCATGCATAACACCGTCATGGACAGATTTGAAAGGCACATCTCCCGTTTCCTGCATGGGAAGCGCATCCATATCCGCTCGAAGGGCTATGGTTGGTCCACCTCTTCCTTTCAAATTCCCAATCACCCCTGATATGCCGATTTCTGTCTCTACGTCAATTCCCCAGGATGTGAGTTTTTCCGCTACAAATCGAGCGGTTTTGGGAAGTTTCATTCCCAGTTCCGGATAGGTATGGATATGCCTCCTCCATTCGATGATATTTTTAAAAATTGCCTTAACTTCAGGTTTGATATTGATACTCATGATTTCTATGGTTCCCTTTTTAATAACCGTAAATAATTGACTTCAACAATTTAATAAACTCATGTTTTGTTTTTTCCGCTGTCTCTATCACTTCTTCATGA
>CAZBBE010000059.1:0-9094 GCA_964489755.1 uncultured bacterium
ATTTCCTGAAGATATTGCGGTAGATCAAAATCAGATGGTATATGTTGCAAACACAAATGCTCATGAGGTCCAGGTATTTAATTCCGATGGAGGCTTTTTCAAAAAAGCAGGAGTGGAGAATATGACAATAGATATCCCAACCTGGGAATCTTGGAGTATTCAAGGAACAGATACTTTGTTAATTGATACACTTTTTACAGATGCTGGCGAATTTTACAGGGTGGAAATAATAGGCACTCTGGAGAAACCAAGAGCCGTAACAGTAGATAGTCGGGGTGTTATCTATATTTGTGATACGCCTTCATCAAGCATTTTCCGTTATCGATTATCCAATCAATTGGATGAAAATTTGAATCCCATCAAATAAATTTAAAATATCTTTCTAAAACTCCGTGTTGATTTAAAGCATATCTTCACATAAATTTATTGTCAATTAAACCTATAAAGACTATGAAAAACACATACCAATTCATTACCATTGCATATCTATTCAACTTGATTAGCGCCCAAGAAACCACCTATCCTCCCCCTACAAATCTCATAACAGTTCCAACAGCGGGAACACTTGTTCGAGGAAGTTTTTCCATGGAAATGAGAGTTCAAAAAAAAGGTGGGCTGATAACTGGTCTCACGGTTGGAATCACAGATCGGTTTCAATTTGGCCTGTCCTATGGGGCAGGAAATCTGATTGGGGATGACTCTCTTCAATGGTATCCCCGTCCAGAGGTGAACCTGAAATATCATCTTTTGGATGAGACGGGATATGCCCCTGGATGTGCCATTGGTCTTATTACACAAGGATTTGGCACCTATACCTCTGAATATACCCCTGTGGATGGGCATGGTGAACCATTAGATCCATTATCTGTAGAAAGGTATGATATCAAGGCATATGGTGCCTATGTTTCGGCCAGCAAGAACTGGAAGACTCCATTGGGCAATGCGGGACTCCATGCAGGAATGAGTAAAAATTTTTTAGAAGACAAGGACGGTGACGAAGACCCCAATTTATTTTTTGGATTGGATTTGGAGGTTAATCCTGAATTGTCACTGCTGGTTGAATATAATGCCGCTTTGAATGAAAATGACATGACCGCTAACAATCTTGCTCTCAGCAAGGGTGGTTACCTGAATGCAGCAGTTCGGTGGACCTTCGTTGACCGCCTGCACATAGAAATGGATTTTAATAATCTGCTGTTTGATGAAGACAAAGTGAATTATTTTAATCGTGAACTCAAGATAACATATATTGAATATTTCTAATGAGATCCCTTTTTCATACATTGTTATTTACGACATCATTTTTATTTTCACAAACCTCACTTGAAGCAGAAATGGATGAGACCCTGCAGTTGATCATCGATTTACAATAATAATTCCTTTTTTAGTATAACAATGTCCACTGAGCTGACAGAATCAAAACTGTCATCCAAACACATATTTTCCGGCCGTCTTCTGGAGCTTTACTGTGATACGGTTCAATTGCCAAACGGAAAAACCAGCACCCGTGAATGGATAGATCATCCTGGAGCATCATGTATAATTCCGGTTCTTCCTGGTGGGGAACTTGGGCTTATACGTCAGTACCGATATCCGGCTCAAAATGTGTTTATTGAATTTCCCGCAGGGAAACTTGACGAAGGAGAAACTCCTAAAAACTGTGCCAAAAGAGAACTGGAAGAGGAAATTGGATATACAGCAAAGAAATTTACATTTCTAACCAAAATTCATCCAGCCATTGGATTTTCAAATGAGGAGATGTGGCTCTATTTAGCTGAAGATTTAACTAAAACAAATGAGAAGAAAGACCAGGATGAATTTTTGGAACTTAGTCCAATGAATCTCAAACAGGCAATGAAATTTGTGGTGGATGGAAAAATTACTGATGTAAAAACCGTGATAGGACTGTTCTGGATTCAGAATGTGTTAAATAGAAAACAATAAGGTTTTCCTCTATTTTTATTTTTGGAAATAAATCGGCCAGACAAGGGCATCCAGAATCATGGTTTGTATGCAGAATGGAATGAGTCCAATAATCCCTGCATAATAAAGCCATGATGATTTATAAAATTTGGAAAAGATAAAAGCCCCAAGTAGCCCTACTGAAGAAAAACCAACAATAAATAATACACTTCTAAGCCCAATCCAAAGTAGGGGAGTAGGATTTGTCATCATAGAAAAAGTCATAGATATCCAAAATACAGAAGGGATTATAAATCCTGCAAAAAGTAGATTTATTAATGTGAAATCAAAAGTTCCAAAGATATGGTCACTGTCAAATGGGACATAAATAATAATATAAGCAGTGAAGAAAAAATAGCCTATAGCTGAAAGCAACATACAAAAAGTATAGTAAGATTGAATGCTTTCAGGAACTGCACCCCATAAATCTCCCCTTAGTTCAACCTGTGTCAATAGTCCGTGTGCATAAGAAACCAATACTCCGATTCCACCCACAATATTGATCAGATAGAAAATAAGGCCCTGTTTATTCAATTCAATTTTGAATTAGTTCTTTCGCTTTTTCTAAGTCAGTAGTTGGTAATCTGCAGGCAAAATCTTCACAGATATATATAGTAGGTTTATTGTTTATTACTGAATGATTTTCTGTCCATGATGCGAGCTTTGTGAGTGGATCACGTCTTTTGTTTGTGTCTTTAAAAATTATGATCCGCTGGGGGACATAAAGAGAACGCAGTTCGTCCAGTACATTTTGGGTTTCCATATTTTTGCTGCTGCCCACCACAACAATTTCTTTTGATCCATATGAATCAAACATAAAACCTAATAGCATCGCTGTGTACCCTGAGGGTACCCGTTCCAAATCCTGTGAAAATGACCTGAGGGTTTTTTCAGAAAGATCTGCCCATTTTGAGTTTCCCGTCATGCGATATAAACGATTCAATACCAAAACAGAGATGGAATTTCCCGATGGTATGGCTCCGTCATATCCTGTCTTCGCACGAATGATTAGTTTCTCAGAATGATCGCTTCCCAAGAAAAACCCGCCGTTCTCATCATCGTTAAAATCCTTTTCCATTACTTCCGAAAGTTCAACCGCACGGCTTAATTGTCTGGTGTCAAGTCCGGCTTCGTAAAGGTTAAGCAATCCCCAGATCATAAATGCGTAATCATCCAAATGCCCATCCAGGTCTGCGTCACCATTTCGGTATCGTTTTAGGAGTTTCCCTTTGGAATCTCTTAAGTCCTTCATGATAAAATCGGCAGCTTTTTCGGCAGCTTTTAGATAAAATGGTTCCTGCAAAACGGACGCACCTTTTGATAGGGCAGCAATCATAAGACCATTCCAATCTGTCAAAATTTTATCATCTTTCAGCGGGTGTATACGTTTTTCCCTTTCTTTCATTAATTTTGTTCTGCAGTTTTGAATGAATTCTCTCAGTTCTTTTTCACTAATTTTTAAGTTGCGGCTTAAACCTTTTAAATTCCCTTTTTGATGTAAAATATTTTTCCCGTTTAACTGTCGTGTGGCTTCATCTCGGAAGTTCCCTTTTTCCGTCATGTTATATGCTGTGATGAATCTTTCTCCTACCTCATTCCCCAAAATTTGTTTTATTTCGTCCATTGTCCACAGGTAAAAGAGTCCTTCCTCACCCTCGCTGTCCGCATCTTCTGCTGAGTAAAACCCGCCCTCAGGACTGGTCATATCCCTGAGGATATAGGTAAAAATATCCCGGGCTGTCTCTGCATAAAATTCATTTCTGGTAATTTGATAAGTTTCAAGATAGGCTAAAGCAAGCATCGCCTGATCGTAAAGCATTTTTTCGAAGTGGGGAGTCAGCCATTCCCGGTCAGTGGAATACCGGTGAAAGCCAAAACCTATGTGGTCCCAAATTCCTCCTCTCCGCATGTGTTTCAAGGTATTTTCAACTATTAAGAGGGCGGATTCGTCTTTTGTTTTGTGATAATATCTTAATAAAAAGATGAAATCCTGGGGAGACGGGAACTTGGGAGCTTTACCAAATCCTCCGTACTCATTATCGTAGCGTTTCAGGAATTCAGCAAACCCATCATTCAAAATGGATTCATCAGGAAAATCCCCCATACGTTTGGTGTTGGTTCTGTCAAGATAATCCTTTATTCTGGATATATTTCCTGATAGTTTTTCTCTGTCCTGTTGCCAGTTTCTGGCAATTGCCGGAATTAACTGCATCATTCCCGGGCGGTTTCCTCTCCCTTGTTTTGGAAAATAAGTTCCAGCGAAAAACGGTTCTTTATCTGGTGTCATTATGATGGTCAATGGCCATCCGCCCCGCCCGGTCATTGCCTGACAGACAGACATATACACATGATCAATTTCAGGGCGTTCTTCACGGTCAACTTTTATGGAGATAAAATACTGGTTCATTAGATTTGCTACCTCTTCATCTTCAAAAGATTCATGTTCCATCACATGGCACCAGTGGCAGGTGGAATATCCTATGGAAAGAAACACAGGACGGTCAAACGCTTTTGCTTTTTCAAATGCTTCTTCTCCCCAGGGATACCAATCCACGGGATTATTGGCATGCTGAAGGAGGTATGGACTCTTTTCCTGGGCCAGGCGATTCCCTTTAGTGATTTCCTGTTTTTTTTCAACTTTTTCCAATTTAAAGGGTTTTGAGTCTAATTTTTCACCGCATCCATAAAGTATGAAGCATAACAATAATAGTTGAGAAATTCGTTTACGAAGCATAGTTGATATTGGAATTTGGGGTAAAACGAGGTAATTTTACAATTCAAGATGAAAATATCTCCAACTAAAACTATATCAATTACCGGATTATTTGTAATCTTTATTATTTTGATCATTATGCATAACGGCGATAATAAGAAATTTGACAAAATTAGGGAATCTTATCTGGAATGGTATTTTCGCTCAAATCCCGTCACAGCGACAAGGATTGGCATCCACACCTATGATTCTAAACTTCCTTCAAACCGAAAGGAAGATTATGTTCAGAATGTGACCATAACGGAATCTTTTCTGAATCAGTTGAAGAAAGTGAATCCGGATTTTTTAAACAAGGTTGATCGGGTGGATTATGATTTGATGACTCACTCACTGGGTGAAAGCATATTCTATTTAAAAGAAATAAAAAGCTATACATGGAACCCCACAGGACCTGTTGGGACTCTCGGGTCGGGATATAAAACTCTCATGGGATATGAGTTTGCTCCAAAGGAGGAAAGAGCAATCAGTTTAAAAGGAAGAATCAGTGCGACACCAGAATTTCTTAAAAACGCTGAAGCCATTCTTGATACTATGCCGGTACCTCATATTGAAACAGCAATTGCACAGTGTGATGGGTTAATCAGTGTTATAGAAGAAGAGCTGCCATTATTTATTGAGGATTTGGATTTGGCACTTGCGGAAAATTTGAAACGATCTGTGGAGAAAGCATCCGAAGCTATCAAGAAATATAAAAATTATTTATCTGAAAAATTGAGTTTTGGTTCTCATAGAGATTTCAGGTTGGGAGAAAAACTCTACGGTCAATTACTTCCCTTCACATTGAATGAAGGAATCTCAGCAGATGAAGTATTAAATCGCGCTCAGTTTGAGTTGAAATCAGTTCAGTTCGAAATGTTGGATATTGCTGTACCGCTCTTTGAAAAAAAATTTGGATATCCTCCCAACATTCGGTCACACGATGAACAATTAAATGTGATTGAAAAAGTGTTAGACAGTATTGCCGATGATCATGGAGAACGACATGAAGTTGTTAAGAGTGCGAAAGAAACTATTGATGAATTAAATCAATTTATAATGGATAAAGATTTATTGACTCTTGATCCATCCAAACCACTTGAAATACGGGAGACACCAGAATACCAAAGGGGATTCTCAATAGCATCTCTTCAGGCCCCTGGACCTTTGGAGAATAATCTCCAAACCTATTATAATGTATCACCAATTCCCGAAGACTGGTCTGATAAAAAGGCAGAATCATTACTTAGAGAATATAATCGAATTTCTGTGAAAATATTATCTATCCATGAAGCCTTACCGGGTCATTATGTTCAGCTGTATTATGCGAATCGGCATCCGTCCATTATTCGATCCGTTTTGGGGAGCGGAGTGATGGTGGAAGGGTGGGCGCACTATACAGAAAGAATGATGATTGAAGAGGGATTTGGGGATGGCGATCCCAGGTACAGGTTAGTCCAGATGAAGTGGAAACTAAGAGGAATCGCAAACGCGATCATTGACCAGAAAATTCATGCGGGAAGCATGACGGAAGATGAAGCCATGGAGCTTATGGTTATAGAGACCTTTCAGGAAGAAGCGGAAGCCTCTGAAAAATGGAGAAGGGCACAACTCTCCTTCGGTCAACTTTCCACCTATTTTGTAGGGAGCACCCTCATGTGGGAACTAAAGCGTGATGTTGAGGAAAAGCGGGGAAGCAATTTTAATTTGAAAGATTTTCATGAAGAATTACTATCCCACGGTTCCATTCCCATTCGGCATTTGCGATGGTTGATGTTGGACTAAGTTCAAATAGTATATGTCTTTAATATTTCCGTCTGAAAACTTATGATTTACACTGTGTGCATCACTATTTATCTCTTTGCTCTTGTGGGAGTAGGAGTTTACAAAACAAAAGTGGTGCGCAACAGCGAGGACTTTATGGTCGCAGGCAGAACACTGCCTTGGTATATCTTGGTGGGAACGCTATTGGCAACTTGGATGGGCAGTGGTTCTCTCTTTAGCGGGGCAGGCTTGGGGTTCCGCAATGGTCTGGCCGGACTATGGTCCAGTGGCGGAGCGTGGCTGGGGATTACCCTTATTTATTTCATAGCTCGGCGCATCCGAAATTTTGGAAAGGTAACTGTTCCGGATATTTTCGAGGTCCGCTATGGTCAACTTGCGGCTGTGCTGGCTACCATCACCACAGTCATTGCCTATCTTACCATCGTATCCTACCAGTTTAGGGGCGGTGGCAAGGTACTTTCCATGGTGTCTGACGGCATGATCACTCTGGAAGGAGGCATTGTTATCACAGCACTGTTTGCGATCACCTACACGGTCCTTGCGGGCATGTTCTCAGTGGTCTACACCGATGTGGTAAATGGTGTTCTCATGACAATAGGTACCCTGGCAGCGCTTATTTATTTGATTGTTCGGGTGGGTGGTTTGGGTGAGATCGCTATGGTGGCAGAATCTGCGGGAAAGTGGAGCCTTTTCGGAAACTGGGCGGCAGAACGGACGGGAGATATTTCTGGCCCTATTATTGCAATCAGTTTTTTTGTTCCGACCATGCTGCTGCTCATGGGGGATGCCAACATGTATCAGCGTATCTTCAGTTCCCGGGACGGTGGGTCAGCCCGTAAGGCTGTCCTGTTCTGGGTCATTGGTGTCGTTGTTCTGGAATCTGCCATTTCCATGCTGGGACTTACTGGCAGTGTGGCTGTGGAAAAAGGCATACTACCGGACCTTGTGGGTAATAGTCAAGCCGTTGTTATTGCGGAGGCCCAGGCTGTCGGTTTAGAACCGACGGAAGCAGCCATGCTTACTGCTCGACAGGAAGGGAGCGAATCAGTGATACCGGCCATTGCCAAGTATGGCGGGTTGCCCCTGGTTATTGGACTGCTTTTGGTCTCTACCATGATGGCGATTATTGTTTCCACAGCGGATTCTTTTTTACTTATCCCTGCCACCAACCTTACCCGGGACGTGTACCAGCGCTACATGAATCCCCGTGCCAGCGAGCGGCAGGTTTTACTTATCAGTCGCGGATTGGTTTTGGGTCTGGGTGTGATCGCATACCTGTTGGTCAGTCAGTTCAAGACTGTGCTCAATGCTGCATTTACTGCTTATAATATTTATGGCGCGTCCCTTACTCCATCCTTGCTTGCAGCCTTCTTTTGGAAAAGAGCCACAAAAGAAGGGGCCGTGGCGTCCATCATTACCGGTGCCACGGTGACACTGGTCTGGACCTATATTCTGCCCCATTGGGGAGGTTTTAAGGGGTTGCACCCTTTTTTACAGGAACTCACCTACCCCGCTGCCGGACTATCAGTGTTGATGCTGGTGGGTGTCAGCTTGCTGACACCGGCACCACCCAGGGAGGTTTGGTCCCAGTTTTTCAATGATAGTGATACAATAGTTTCTGACAATTGAAAACAGTTTCATTACTCCTATTCCACGGTTTATATAGTGTTAATCAACATAAAATAATTAATTTCAGTAATAATGAAAATGGGTTATGCCATTGGCGCTGGAATAAAGCTAACTTTATCCTGGGTTCAAATAATGTGATCTAAATCACATTAATTTTCCATGAGAAAAGAACCCGTCCTACAGGATGTACAGAATACATCCAAGCAAATTACTCCGTTTATACATAGAACCCCTGTCTTAACCAGCCAATCGGTGAACTCAATCATTGATGGTGAAGTATTTTTTAAATGTGAAAATTTTCAAAAGACAGGGTCCTTTAAAATGCGGGGAGCATCCAATGCGGTTTTATCTTTATCGGAAGAAGAATCGAAAAGGGGTGTCGTTACGGTTTCCTCCGGTAACCATGGAGCAGCCTTGGCCTGTGCTGCTAAATTAAACGGAATGGAATCTCATGTTGTGACTCCGAAAAATACTCAACAGGTAAAGATTGACGCAATGAAAGGGTATGGAGCAAACTTGGTCTATTGTGAACCTTCTGTTGAAAGCAGGGAATCTACATTTATTAACATTCAGGAAAAAACCGGAGCAATTCCTATCCATCCCTATAATGATTATCGTGTGATTACGGGAGCAGGAACCGTTGCATTAGAAATTATTGATGAGGTCAAGGATTTAGATTTTATTCTCGTACCCATTGGAGGAGGAGGACTCATCAGTGGCACCGGAGTTGTTGTATCCAGTCTCCGTCCAAATACTAAACTCCTGGGAGTGGAACCTGAAAGTGCTGATGATGCATTGCGCTCAATAAAGTCTGGGGAAATTGTACCATCCGACTATCCGCCCACAATTGCAGATGGATTGCGATCATCCCTAGGAGAAAAAACGTTCCCTATGATAAAGAAATTTGTAAGTGCTATTCACACGGTATCGGAAAAAGAAATAATCTCATCCATGCGGTTTGTTTGGGAA
>CAZBBE010000060.1:0-8915 GCA_964489755.1 uncultured bacterium
ATCCCATGCTTGTGATGATGTCACTTTTTATTGGTGGAATAGTTTTGGGTCCCCTGGGAATGCTGTTTGCTATACCCACTGCAGGTATTATAAAAGTTGTTTCCCAGGAAGTTGTATTCCTTGTAAGATTCGCCCATCTCCTTTAATTTCACGATTGAATTATAAATATTCCCATGGTATTTTTACTTTTACTGATAGTTTAATTTGGAACCTTTACCTATAAAATCCATAAAATTCCACAATGAAAATCCGGACCATTACTTTAATCAAAATTCTCATTATTTTATCTTCCCTTCCCATATTTGGACAAAATTTTTCTATCGCCCGAATCCACTATAGTGGTGGTGGTGATTGGTACAGTGACCCCAGCAGTCTTCCAAATCTGTTAAAATATTTAGGTGAAAACACACAAATTTCTGTAGATGAAGAAGAAGTTCGTCTGCGTCCGACAGACCCTGAATTTTATCAGTATCCTTATCTTTATTTAACTGGTCATGGAAACGTAAGATTTTCGGCAGAAGAGGTGACGAGGTTAAGAGAGTCCCTTCTTCGTGGCGCCTTCCTTCATGCTGATGATAATTATGGCATGGATGCTTCATTCAGAGAAGAGATAAAACGGGTGTTCCCAAACAGGGATTTTATCGAATTACCCTTTGATCATCCTGTGTTTCATATTTTTTATGATTTCCAAAATGGGTTGCCCAAAGTACACGAGCACGATGGGAACCCTCCACAGGCTTTAGGTATGTTCGATGATGATCGATTGATGATTCTTTACACTTTTGAATGTGATTTAGGGGATGGTTGGGAAGATCCTGAAGTTCATAACAATTCAGAAGAAATTCGATTAAAAGCATTGCAGATGGGAGTAAATATTATCTACTACGCACTGATACAATAAGCATGCTTCTTAAAGACCACCTTAAACGATTTCGCCTTTCCCTGATTAAAAAAGATCTCATACAATTATTGTGGATGTCTTATGCTGTGCTATTAATATTTTTCATCTTTTTAATAGCTTCGGAAAGTATTTTTTATTTCTCTCCTAAAATAAAATTATTTATGATTGGCTCAGTTTTATTTTTTCTTTGCATATGGATTGTCGGACTGGGAATATCCGCCATGTTAATTCAGACAAATTATTTAAAAAAGTATCGATGGTCTCGTGTTGCACAATTTTTAGGTGAAAAATCCTTTCCTAAAAAAGACTCTGTCATTAATGCCCTCCAATTGGAAGATACAATGTCTAAGAGTTCATCAACTGGACTAAGTCATGCTTTTATTAGCAAAGTATCAGACTCCCTGACCCATATTGATCACAAAGTGATTTTTACAGGTAATTCTAATTGGAAACACACCGCACTATTTCTTCTTGTTCTTATCACTGTTGGGCTTACAGGATTAAAAGAAACAGCAGGAAATTCCGTATATAGATGGTTTCATTCTCAACAAACATTTGAAGCGCCAAAACCCTTTCATCTCAGTTCTTCAACCGGAGATATTCACCTTCTTGGTGGTGATAGTGCCGAAATCGCAGTAGTTTCCAGTCGTTTACAGCCTGACACAGTATCTCTGGAATTAATACCTGTCACACAAATTGACCAGGATTCAGAAAAAAATGAACCATTGTTGATGAAAGCACAAATTGATTCCTCCGGGAATTATACTTTTAAACTCAAAAACATTAACCAAGATTATATGTATGGGGCTTTTGTTAAGGCAGATCATTTCTGGCAGGTTTGGAAGGAGGTACGTTCCCCAGAATACAGAATAATGGTCACGGACCGTCCTACCATAAAAAGTTTTACCTTGACTTTAATTCCACCTGAGTACTCCGGTTTAGACCCAATAATACAATCTGGTAGCCAGGCAAATGTTCAAGGGTTAAAAGGAACGAAAATGACAATCAATTTCTCCACCAATCGAAAATTGGCGCAAGCCTTTTTAAAAATAAATAATACCGCACATCCTCTTCAGGTGTCTGGCAAAAGGGCTGAAGGAGAGTTTTTATTAGAGGAAAACGGTATTTTTACTATCCATCTTTATGATAATCGGGATATAAAAAATCTTAATCCAATTCCCTATCACCTTGAAATAATCCCTGATTTATTTCCCCAGATTTCTGTATATGAACCTCACCCGATTATTGAATTAGGTGATGATCAAACAATTCCAGTACACCTTGATATTGAAGATGATTTTGGATTTTCGACTTTGCAGATCGGGTATGAAATACGTCGCCCTGCCTATATTAAAACGGATCCGATTATTTCTGTTTTTAAGGCCCCTGGCATTATACCGAATAAACCAAAACAAACCGTTATTTTTGACTGGGATCTTTCTGATTTAATGCTAATGCCAGAGGATGAGGTTCATTATCATTTTGAACTGTACGACAACGACCAAGTATCAGGACCAAAAAAATCATTGTCCGGTAATTTCGTTGCTCGCCTTCCTTCTCTTGAAGACCTCTTTTTTGGTATTGAAAAAAAGGAAGAACAACTCATTGAAGATATGAATATAAATTTAGAGGAGATGGAAAACATTCAACAACAGTTGGAAGATGTTAAACTTGATCTGATAAAGTCCAAAGACATGGATTGGCAGCAACAGCAGACCATTAAAAATATACTGGAAGAAACTAAAGAAAAAATAGCGGATTTACAGGAAATGGCTGAGGCAATGGAATCCTTGAAGGATGCAGCAGAAAAACATCAATTATTTACTCCTGAACTTATGGAAAAGTTCAGCGAACTAAATCAATTGGTCAATGAACTTATTTCTGAGGATTTATTATCTAATATGGAAAACATAGAAGATATTATGGAACAAATGAATCCAAAAGATATGATGAATGCTATTACTGAAATAACCGAAAATATGGATCAAATTGAACGGGAACTGGACCGGTTTCTGGACATTTTGAAACGAATCCAGGCTGAACAAAAACTAGATGAGGTGTCCAAACGGCTTGAACAATTAACGAAACAACAAGATCATCTGGATCAAAAATTATGGGAATTGGATGATGATACCGATCAATCCACATTTTTACGGCATGAACAAAGTGAGCTGAGGATTCAGGAAGAGTTTGATCATATCCAATCTGCCATGAAGGAAGCGGCAGAACTCACAAAGGAATTCAGTCAATCCGCCTCTGAGGCTATGAAGGACATGGCAGAATCCACACTGACACAGTCTACGGAAAAACATATTGATAACACTGCGTCACAACTCAATCAGCAACAGTTAATTTCATCTCGAAAATCAAGTAAATCTGCATTATCCGGTTTGTCTCAATTACACAACATGGCTATGGATATACAACAGCAGTTTCAGCAGGAGACTTCGGAGGAAATGATTGAGAATTTTCAAAAGATAATGGCTGATGTGCTCTCCCTATCAAAATCACAGGAAAATCTCAGAAAAGAGACAGCCAATACACCCAGAAATTCTCAAAGAGTAAAAGACTTGGCAGGCCAACAACAAATCCTAAAAGATCAGCTTGCTCAAATAATGACTGCAATGATGGAACTCTCCCGGGAAACATTTGCAGTGACTCCTGAAATGGGAAAGGCAATGGGAAAAACGTTTGCTGAAATGGAAGAATCTATTGCTCGGATTGCGGAACGACATACAACTTCTGCAAAAAACAGGCAGGATTTAGCAATGGAAGGGTTGAATGAAACTGCACTCAGTATCCATCAATCCATCCAGCAAATGCAATCTGGAGGGTCTGCCAGTGGTTATGAGCAGTTTCTAAAGCAAATGGAACAGATGGCAGGACAGCAACAGGGAATCAACAATCAGGGGATGCAATTGGCTTTGGGACAAATGGCTGCAGGGATGCAACAGTCAATGTTACAACAGATGCTTTCACAACAGCAGGGTGTAAGAAAATCTCTTCAAGAATTAATGGAGGAAATGGCACAATCTGGTTCAAAAAAATTGGGTGACATGAGCGGAATAGGACAAGATATGGATGAAGTTATTAAAGATTTAAAACAAAGACGATACACTAGAAAAACACAAGATCGTCAGCAACGCATTCTTTCCAGAATGCTGGACAGTCAAAAATCCATGACCCAGAGAGGTAAAAAAGAAGAGCGGTTAGCAGAAACTGCTTTCCAAATCGTAAATTTAACAGGACCGTCAGGCCTCCCTGAAGATTTAGGACAAAGACACAGTCTCACATCAGAAGCCTTGAACCAAGCCATGCAGGCTGGATATACTCAGGAATATGTGACCATGATTCGTCGTTATTTTAATGCTCTCAGTCAATCATCCATGCTGGAGAGTTCACCCAGTGATATTCTAAAGCCTCCTGTCACGGAGGATTTAAAAAATGACTAAATATTCTTTATTCCTCATTTTATTTTTTCAGTTATCCGTATCTTTCAGTCAAAACAATTCCGGAGCACTCAGGACTGCACAACTTATGGAAAGAAACGGAAACACTGAGAATGCTGTAGCTATATATTCGGATATTTTAAAAAAAGGCCATGATCAACAGGCATATATAAATTTGAAGAAAATTTACTCCCGTATGGAACAATATGATGATCTTGCTTCATTAATTAAAGTTTATAAAAAGAGGGCCCCACAAAAAATGGAACCTTATCTTGACCTTGGAGAGGCCTACTGGAAATTAAAAAAAGAAGGTTCTGCAAGACATGAATGGTCTATTGCTGAAGAAAAGTTTGGGACTAATATTAATATATATAAAAAATTCTTTTACCTTTTTACAAATCTTGGGCTTTCTAAAGATGTACAATCTATTATAGACAGGACAAGAGAAAAATTTAATGATCCTTCCATTCTCTCAATGGATATTGCCAATTACCATTTTTCACGTAAAAGTTTCAAAATAGCTGTTATTGAATACCTTAATTATTTATCTTCTCATCCAGTACAAATAAAAATGATCACGGATCGTATTCTGCTTATAAGTGATGATGAAGATGCTCATGATATCATTGTGAACGCTCTTAACAACAGCATTAAAAAAGATGCTAAACTTTATAGACCCCTGTTGGCAGATTATTATTTTAAAACCCAACAATTTGACAAGGCATTTACCCAACATGTGACATTAAGTTTTTCCACAGAAAAAGATATTCATCGTTGGCTTGAATTTGCAAATGGGCTTCGGATAGAGTCCCAATATGAAATGGCTGTTTCAGCCTATGAAACAATCCTTGTGCAAAACAATGTTCAGACTTCTACTAAAGCTGTCGGTCAGGCTTTATTGGGACTGGGGAAAACGTTTGAGGATAATATTATTCCCAGTGAAAACCGGAGCCTTTCATTTGTATCATTTTTCGGGGAAAATTTATTCTTTGAAGATCCGTTTTATCATCAGAAAAACATTTCCATTCAATCTCTGGATACAGCATTTGAACTGTATGATTCACTTCTTACATTCATGCCATCTTCGTCGTTTTCCGCTTCTGCCTATCACCGCCTTGGCGAAATTCAATTTAGGCTGTTAAATGATTTTGATGGAGCCCTTAAATCTTACCGTGCTGCATTAATATCTGCTTCAAAACCAAAGCTGCGAAAGGAAATTCAACTGCGGATTGGTGAAATGTATTTGTCAAAGGGTGATTTGGATGAGGCTCAACATTATTTCGGAAAATTAAAAAAAAATGGAGCAAAGTTTCAATATCAGTTTATTTTGACCCAACTCTTCTCAGGGAAAATTGATACGGCATTTGGTTTGCTTGAACAGGAAATTGAAAATAGTCAACCCCTTTCTGTTGATTTTAATGATTTGCTGGAATTTAGGAATTTTATTTCACAATATTATCACAATGGAACGGAGATTGATAAACATGCTTTTGAATTATTTGTATTTGGAGAATTTTATCTTCGCCAAAAGAAACTGCCTGAATCCGCAGCATCTTACGCATTTGTAATAGAACATTATCCAGATGCTTCAATATCAGATGATGCGATATTGAGAGAGGCTTTGGTCAGACTAAAACTCAATCAAATACCTGAAGCAGAAATCCTTTCTGAACAATTGACAAAAACAAAATTAGCAGATAAGGGGTGGGTTCTTTTAGGGGAAATTCAGGAGAAATTCAAAGAAAACCCGGAAGAAGCATTAAACTTTTATTATAAACTTTTGGAGGAATTCCCTGAATCCTATTTAGCTGAACCAGTCAGGCTACATGTTCGTAAATTAAAAAATCAATTAAAAAGCTGATTGAAGATGAAAAAAACACTTCTTTCATTTCTTATAACTTTTTCTTTTTCTCAAAAAATTCTCATCCCCATGGACTTGACTCAAAAAGATCATTTGAAAGCCTACGGGGTTGCCTTTCATGTCCTCACGGAACGTGTGAATGTAGAATGGCTTCTTAATTACCGTGGAGGCTCTTTTTTAATTGACCAATTCCCGTTTATCATTCATCAATGCCGTATTCGTGGAGTGACATTTGAATCCATTGATGGAAATACAGTTTTATCTATTTATGGTGAGATTGAAAAAAACAATATGGAAATTGTTCTTTTGGAAAAAGCGCCAAAAATTGCCATTTATTCCCCTCCAAACAAACAACCATGGGACGATGCAGTTACTCTCGCGCTAACCTATGCGGAAGTCCCCTACAAAACAATTTGGGATGAAGAAGTGTTGACTCAAGGTTTTGAGAAAATTGACTGGCTCCATTTACATCATGAGGACTTCACAGGACAATATGGGAAATTTTATCGCAGTTATCATACTGCATTGTGGTACATTAAACAAAAAGAACAATTTGAATCCTTGGCACTGAAATTGGGTTTTCCATCCGTCCACGAAGAAAAAAAGGCTGTAGCTCGAACCATAAAAAATTATGTGGGACAGGGGGGGTTTCTCTTTGCCATGTGCTCTGCTACGGATTCTTACGACATTGCTTTATCAGAGGAAGGAATTGACGCAACTCACCGTGTGTTTGATGGAACCCCAATAGACCCGAATGCACAAAGCCGCCTTGACTTTTCCAAATCTTTGGCATTCACCGAATTTAATCTTATTACCGATCCCATGGTGTATGAATATTCAGATATTGATTTTCCACCCAGCAATAACCCCATAACAAGAGGCGCTGAAGCTGATTATTTCACACTATTTGAATTCTCCGCAAAATTTGATCCTGTTCCGACAATGCTCACCCAAAATCACATATTTACCATTAAGGGATTTATGGGACAGACAACCGGATTTCACAAAAGCAAAATCAAAAAACATATTGTACTCATGGGAGAAGATCCCGCCTCAGAACAGGTGAAATATCTTCACGGAAGTTTCGGAAAAGGCGCTTTTGCTTTTTTAGGAGGACATGATCCGGAGGACTACCGCCATTTTGTAGGAGACCCTCCAACAGATCTTTCTCTTCATCGCAATTCCCCTGGATACCGCCTCATATTAAATAATGTCCTGTTTCCCGCTGCCCGGAAAAAAGAACGAAAGACATAATACACATTCGGGAAGGGAGCTTTGGGGAATGTGTAAAACTATCCAAATTAATCCCTGAATTTGATTCACCTTATGAAATGAATGAATATGTAAAACGATGTGCTGGTGTAAACCATCTTTCTCTAATTGCCAATATTGGCAACATACTCGTTGGATTCAAAGTTGGTTATGACCGCTATAAGGATGGATTTTTTTATAGTTGGATGGGCGGAGTAATTCCGGAGTTCAGAAGAAATGGTGTTGCTCACCATTTGGCTATTTTTCAGGAGTCATGGGCCGAAAATATTGGATATTCACACATTCGGGTGAAGACAAGAAAAAAATACGAATCAATGATTAAATTTTCTTTAAAAAGAGGATTTGTAATTAAAGACGAAATCCCAATGGAAAACCCATTGGAAACCCAAATTATTATGGAAAAAAAGGTTAGTTAATCATGTGGACTCAGAAAACATTTTCTGTTCCTCCTCAACCAAGAGGTTTTCATATTATAACCAATGAAGTCTTGAAAAATATTGAAGAGGTTCAAAACATTAAGACTGGAATTCTTCACCTGTTTATCAAACACACTTCAGCATCTCTCACAATTAACGAAGATGCTGATCCAACTGTCAGAACAGATTTTGAATCACATTTTAACCAGTTGGTACCGGAAAATCAATCTTATTACAAACATACATTCGAAGGTCCTGATGACATGCCGGCGCACATAAAGGCATCCATTTTAGGTTCTTCAGTTACCGTCCCAATTTTAAACGGAAATTTAGTTTTAGGAACCTGGCAGGGTATTTATCTTTGTGAGCACCGCAATCATGGGGGAAGCAGGAATCTAGTGGCAACAATTCAAGGAGAATAATATGAGGCGGAAAATAATTTAAATTTCTTATTTCTTCAATATTACTTAAAAAGGGGGGGCAAATGAACGATTATACAGATGACCAAAAAATGCACCATTACATGGGTATTGAAATGAATAATGAGACTTGGAATTTACTGGATAAAAAAGAACGGTCAGGACAGGATGATTTGAGGATGGTCATGTTTGCTAAAGCATCTCTATATCATTGGAAAAAATCTCCGAAGTTTCAACACATAAATGAACAAAGAGGAGAGTGGATGATTTCTAGGGTGTTTGCCGTATTAGGAAAAGGAGAAAAAGCATTATCCCATGCTGAAAAAACAATGGTCCTGACAAAAAAATATGGGTTCAAAGACTTTGATCTTGCCTATACTTATGAATGTTTAGCTCGTGCCAACGCAGCTTTAGGAAATAAAAACACATGTAAAAAATGGTGGGGGAAAGCTAAAAAAGAAGGTCTTCTCATAGAAGAAAAAGAAGATAAAAAATATTTTTATAGGGATATAGAAGCAGGACCGTGGTTTGATTGTTTAAGATAATGGTATTATTTTACTGTATTCCATATCTCATCCATCTCTTCCAAATTAGAAT
>CAZBBE010000061.1:0-8824 GCA_964489755.1 uncultured bacterium
GGAAGAATTCCTAATAAAGCAATTTTTCCACCGTGGTACATGTGATGGATTAACTCCTGAAATGCATCAGAACTTCCTGACATTTCCAAGCCGATATCGAAGCCGTTATTAATTCTTAATTGTTGATAGCAATCGGAAATATTTCCCTTTTGGATATTAATGGCGGAATCTGCCCCCATTTTTTTTGCAAGATTCAAGCGATAATTATTGATATCCGTTACCACGACATTTCTTGCTCCAACCCTTTTGCAAATAGCTGCTGCCATGCAACCGATGGGTCCTGCTCCTGTGATTAAAACATCTTCAGCTACCATTTCAAAACTTAATGCACAATGCACAGCATTTCCCAGCGGATCAAAAAATGAGGCTATATCTGTATCAACCTCTGTATGTACAGGCCAGACATTTCCTTCAGGGAGTGTCATATATTCAGCAAAAGCGCCGTTCCGGTGAAGGCCGATTCCTACGGATTTGTGACATAAATGGCGTTGTCCTGCCCTGCAGTTTCTACAGTTACCACAGGTAATATGTCCTTCTCCTGAAACGATATCTCCTGGTTTATAATGAGTGACACCATCTCCCAATTCTGCAATTTCACCTACAAATTCATGTCCGATGACCAGTGGCGGTTTTATTGTATTCTTTGCCCACTCATCCCATTGATAAATATGAAGGTCGGTTCCGCAAATTGCTGTTTTATGGATTTTAATCAACACCTCATTTGTGGAAGGAACTGGCACTTCTACTTTTATTTGTGTGAGCCCTTTCCCGGCATTTGTCTTACAAATTGCTTTCATTTAAATAAAAATTACATCTAAGTGAAAAATAAGTTCAATGATTGATCAGAAATGAGATATCCTCGGTTTCTTGGTACAGGATAGATTATTCCGTTAAATTTACTCCAGATATATCACATATTATGACAAAAATCTTATCCCTTGTAAATCAAAAAGGAGGAGTTGGAAAAACAACCTCATCAGTGAATATAGCTGTCAGTATGGCTGTAGCAGAAATTCACACGTTACTCATTGATTTTGACCCACAGGCTAACGCAACGACAGGGGTCTCCAGTTTAATTCAGAAAAATAATCATACAATTTACGATGTACTCATCCGGGGGACAGATATCAATGAGGCTCTCATCACTACTCAATTTGCTCATTTGGATGTAATTACTTCAGAAAATGATTTAGTGGGTGCTGAAATTGAATTAGTGAGCGTGATGGCACGGGAATATCAATTAAAAACCCTTTTAAAAAAACTGAAACAGAAATATGAGTATATTATTGTTGATTGTCCTCCATCACTGGGATTGTTAACTATAAATGCCTTAGCAGCATCAGACGCCATATTAATTCCGATTCAGTGTGAATACTATGCTCTGGAAGGGTTGGGTCAGTTATTAAATACCATCAGATTGGTTCAAAAGCATATCAATCCAAAATTGAGCATTGCGGGAGTTTTACTCACCATGTATGATTCTAGATTAAACTTATCGAAAGAAGTTGCCGATGAGGTTCGGGAATATTTCGAAGAAAAATTATTTAATACTGTCATCCACAGAAATGTGCGCCTGGGAGAGGCTCCGAGTTTCGGAAAACCTGCATTGCTCTACGATGCGAATTCTACCGGTGCACAGAATTATCTAAGCTTAGTTGAGGAGTTGCTGAACCGTGTCAAATAAGAGATTAGGAAAGGGCCTGGAAGCCCTCATCAGGCCTGCGAAGGAAAGAAAAAAACCTACCCCTGAAACAGGTGCAACATTAATTCCGGTTAAATCAATCAGGGAAAATCCCCATCAGCCTCGAAAAATATTTGATTCAAAGAAATTGGAAGAAATGGCTGATTCCATAAAGGAAAAGGGAATTTTAACTCCTATTACTGTGAAGGAGGATGGAGAATATTTCATATTGGTAGCAGGTGAGCGGAGGTTGAGGGCAGCTAAATTAGCAAAATTAAAATCCATTCCAGTGTACAGGATAAAAGTGAAAGATGATGCGGAATTGCTGGAGATGGCGTTAATCGAAAATATTCAGCGTGAAAAGCTCAATTCCATTGAAGAGGCTGAAGCCTTCGCATTGCTTCAAACTAAGTTTAACCTAAATCAAACGGAAATCGCAAAATCAATTGGCAAAAAACGAGTAACTGTTTCAAATTCTCTCAGACTATTAACGCTCCACCGGGATATACTGGAAAGCATACGTATGAATGAGATTTCTGCTGGTCATGGTCGTGCAATATTAATGGTAAAAACAAACAGAGGAAAGTTGAAACTGTGGGAAAAAATAAAACGTGATCAAATGAGTGTCCGGGCAGTGGAAAAATGGGTTAAAGAAAAAATAAATCAATCTGCTATAACAGATAAATATACAATGCAAAAGAAACTACCTCCCGGTTTCAGAGAATGTGAAAATGAATTGATCGAGTTATTAGGAACTAAGGTCAAACTGAAACCCTCAAAAGACGGCGGAACGATTATTATTCATTATTTTTCGGATGAAGACCTTGAACGACTCATGGAATTATGGCGTTCAATAGAATAATCCACTATAATCATTGAAATCAAAAAATATTAGCATTCTCTTTATCCCAGACTCGGGAGAAAAACAGCGGCAAATTTCTTTATCCGTTTCGTTTCTAATTATTTTCTCTCTATTTATGTTTTTTCTGGTTACAGGATCTGTTGTAACTCTTATCCAAAATTTCTCTGTGATGAAATCGCATAAAGAATTAGAAAGAAAATATGGTGATTTAATTTCCGAACGGCTGGCAGTTCGGAAATTGATTAGTGACTTGAACAGGATGAAATACCTGGATGGACAAATCCGAAAATCCTTGACAGGAGATTTACAATTGGATGATTCTCCCGATCATAATGCTGACTTAAATTATCATGAATTAGGAAAAGACTATATCAGTGGTTACAATAAAGCATCGATTCCTTCACAAATCCCTGTCAAGGGGTATCTTACACAAAAGATAGAACTCTCATCAGGTTTTAAAACAAATAATCATTATGGAATTGATATTTCAGCTGTGGAGGGAACTCCAGTTACAGCATCTGCAGGAGGACTGGTTGTATTTTCTGGATGGAGTTATGATCTCGGGAATCACATTATTCTTTATCATGGAGACGGATATTTCACTCAATATGGACATTTACAGGATCTGATCGTAGAAGCACGTGAATCTGTATTATTGGGAGAAGCTATTGCCCATGTAGGTAATACAGGAATTTCATCCGGTCCACACCTCCATTTTGAAATATGGAGAGAGGGTACGGTGTTGGATCCACTGAAATTTTTTCCACAATATGAACAGAAGGATTTGAGCGCTGATTTTGAAAAATAAACTCTCATTTAAAAATATTCATACAATGGTAGGTCCTGACGCAGAAATTAGGGGAGATATTAATCTGATTGAGGGATTGATAATTTATGGAAAAGTGTATGGGTCCATTTCTTCAAAAGGCGATGTTCGAATCGGAAAAACTGGCAAAGTGTATGGAGATATTAAAGCACAAAACATTCATATCGGTGGTGAGGTATTTGGAAATGTAACCATTGAGGACAGAGCCGAACTTGGAAAATATTCCACGTTGGATGGAGATTTGATTTATAAACAATTACACATTGAACAAGGAGCAAAATTTCAGGGACAATGTACGATTCTGAATGAACAGGACAGTCTAAATCAAGATTTTAAGGACGACACCTTAGAAGAACCTATAATGTAATTTTATGATGAAACAGAAAGGGTCTTCTTTTAACCGCTCTTTTGATTATTTTCAAAAAATAATAAGAGATTCCGGTCCGGTTGCTGCGGTATCCTATGGACTCATTGGCGCCATAATCCTTTTTATTTTACTTGGATATTTTCTGGATAGATGGCTGGGTACGGCACCCTTGTTAATGATTATCGGACTTCTTATTGGGCTCGGTACCGGATTCTATGAATTAAGCAAAATAATGTGGAAGAAATGAATGTCGGCTGTTAAATTTATTGGAGCAATGGTTTTCTTTTGTTTAGGATTGTGGGGCATCCTTACATGGATAGATAAACAATATATGATGGAATATTTTTTAGGAATTTGTACTCCATTGGCTGTGGGTGTAGTAACCGTGTTGGGTGCAAAAGCAGTTCAAGAAAAGGCTTCGGAAACATTAACCTCTTTCTTTATAAAATCTTTTTTTATTAAAATGGTTTTTTATGGAGCTTATATTATCATTTTATTCAATTTTTATACTTTTTCTCATGTTCCTTTTATACTTAGTTTTTCGGGCTGTTTTATAACGCTTCACATAGGTGAAGCGTTCTTTTTTAATTCTACGTTATTATAATAAATTAATATTTAATGAGCGCTTCTGAATCTGGACATTCATCCGGAACTGTATTAGACCAGGTTGGAGAAAATATTATTCACCATGTGTCTAATAGTTCATTGGATGATCCATTAATTCGTTTACCCCATATTTTTGGTATTAATTTTTCAGTGACAAAACATGTGCTCATGTTATGGATAGTTGCGGTCCTTGTATCCGTTTCAATAATTATCCCTGTCCGCCGATATATGAAAAAGGAAAAACCAGTTCCTTCTGGGTGGATGAATGTCATTGAGGCAATAGTGGCGTTTATTCGCGATTCCATTGTGAAACCAAATATTGGTTCGAAATTTACAGATACATGGGCGCCCATGATACTGACATTCTTTTTCTTTATCCTTTTTGCAAACGGAATTGGATTAATACCCATATTTGATATTTTAGGTGCGGCAAATCGTTTTATTTTTAGCATACCAAAAAGTGACCAACAAAACTTAATCAATACACTTCTTCATGGAGGTTCAACGGTTACCGGAAATTTTAATGTTACCGCAGGATTGGCAACCTTAACTTTTTTCGCAATCATCATTGCCGGGTCAAAAGCCCACGGATTTATAACTCATTGGAAAAATTTAGTTCCATCTGGCCTTGCTTGGCCTGTATACATAATTTTGATCTTTGTTGAAACCATTGGTATGATTGTAAAACCTTTCGCATTAACCATGCGTTTAGCTGCAAATATGACAGGAGGTCATATTGCTTTGTTGGCAATTCTTTCTTTTATGGCAATTTTTGCAGAAATATCTAGTGAGCCAGTCGGAATAGGAATGGCATTTTTCTCAGTACCGTTGGCCACAGCTATTTCAGGTTTAGAAATAATTGTTGTTTTGGTACAGGCATATGTTTTCACACTATTGTCCGCTGTGTTTATCGGTATGGCAATTAATGTGCATCATTAATCAATAATAAAGGAGAAACATAAGATGGAAAATCTACATTTGTTTGGTGTAGGAGTTGGTCTGGGACTCATCGTGATCGGAGCAGGTATTGGCATTGGCCGCTTAGCAGTAGGTGCGGCTGAAGGGATTGCCCGTCAGCCAGAAGCATCCGATAAGATCACAGCCGCTGTTAACCTGCCCCTATTCCTGCTCGAAGGTGTAGCAATATTGGGTGAAGTATTTGCCCTATTGATTGTATTGATGAAATAACAATCTTTAAAAAAATATAATGAATAACCCTTTAGTCCAGCTCGATCCGGGACTGTTTGTCTGGACCATCCTGACATTTTTATTGCTGCTGACAGTACTGGCAAAATTTGCATGGAATCCCCTGTTAAAAATGCTCAAGGATAGGGAAGATTTGATCCGCTCATCTCTAGAAGACGCGGAAAAGGCTCAGTCAGAATTGGCAAATCTAAATGCTGAAAGAGAGGAAATCATAAATAAAGCCCGTTCGGAAGCACAGTCTATTCTTTCTGAAGGGAAAGTTGCTGCATCAAAACTAAAGGATGAGACTCTGAAAGCAGCAAAAGACCAAGCAAAATCGATTTTAACTGATGCGGAGAAACAAATACGGATTGAAAAACACAAGGCTATTGAGGAAATAAAAAGTGAGGTGGTTGATCTTTCTTTGTCCGTAGCTAAAAAACTGATAAAAAAGAACATTTCCCGTGAAGATAACCAAACCTTAATTGATGAATCTCTGGAAAATGTAACGAAATATGAAGCCTGATTCTCAATTGAAGAAATACCCTATTGTACTTTTTGAGACAGCCCAAAAAGGCGAATGCTCAAAAGAGGTATTGACATCTTTGGAATTTATGACTTCCCTTTGGAAGCAGGATGCTCAATTCAGGTCGCTTGTTTTATCCAAACGGATTACCCGGGAGGAAAAATCAAACATTCTTTCCAATACGTTAAATGGTGTGTGTCATCCCCTGGCTATAGAATTCATTCAAATTTTGATTGAGAAAAAAATCATGAACCATATTTCATATATGAAAAATATTTATGAGACTCAATATAAAAAAGTACACAGGATAATATCCATTGATGCCAAAGTATCACACACAATGGATGATTCAGAGGTGGACAGGCTTCAGAGGGGAATAGAATCCAATTTAAAAATGTCCGCTGATCTTCAGGTGGATATAGATCCATCCCTTTTAGGAGGTATCAAAATGAGAATAGGCAATACGTATTTAGACGCTACCGTTCAGGGAAAAATGAGGCGTCTCAGAGAAAATTTACTTCAATCCTAATATCAAGGAAGTATCATGGAAATAAAGACTGAAAATATCAGCGAGTTATTACGCAAGCAGATCGAAGCATTTAGTGTTTCGGTGGATGTATCAGAAGTGGGTGAGGTCATCGAAATCGGTGACGGTGTTGCCCGTGTCAGTGGGTTGGAAAATGTCATGAGTTCCGAATTGGTAGAATTACCAAATGGTGTATTTGGCATGGCATTAAATTTAGAAAATGATAATGTTGGTTTAGTCCTTTTTGGTGAAAGTCGCAAAGTAAAGGAGGGCGATCTTGCCAAAAGGACAGAAAGAGTTGTTGAGGTGCCTGTGGGCGAGGGAATGCTGGGCAGAGTAGTAAATCCTCTTGGCCATCCCATGGATGGAAAAGGTCCCATTGATACAAAAGAGTCACTTCCCATTGAAAGAAAAGCATTAGGCGTGATGGCGAGACAGCCGGTAAAACAGCCGCTCCAGACCGGAATAAAAGCCATAGATTCAATGATCCCGATTGGACGGGGGCAGCGTGAGTTGATTATAGGTGACCGACAAACAGGTAAAACTGCTATCGCTGTGGATACCATTATTAATCAAGAATCAACCCACAAAACGGACGAGCCGGTTTATTGCATTTATGTTGCTATCGGACAAAAAGCATCTACGGTAGCACAAATTGTAACTGAACTTGAAGCAAACGGAGCCATGAAATACACCACTGTTGTAGCTGCAAATGCTTCCGATCCTGCGCCAATGCAGTACATTGCTCCCTATTCAGGTTGTGCCATGGGAGAATTTTTCCGGGATAATGGAAAGCATGCTCTTATTATTTATGATGATTTATCCAAGCATGCAGTGGCATACCGTCAAATGTCTCTTGTGTTAAGACGTCCTCCTGGAAGGGAAGCGTTTCCCGGAGATGTGTTTTACCTTCACAGCAGGTTATTGGAAAGAGCCTCAAAATTGATCGATGATATAGGGGGAGGTTCATTAACAGCACTACCGATCATTGAGACACAAGAGGGTGATGTTGCAGCATACATTCCTACCAATGTCATTTCCATTACTGATGGGCAGATATATCTGGAAACGAACCTGTTCAATTCAGGTGTTCGCCCGGCTATTGATGTGGGATTGTCAGTATCCCGTGTGGGAGGCAACGCCCAAATAAAAGCTATGAAAAGTGTGGCAGGAACTTTGCGCCTTGATTTAGCCCAATACCGTGAACTTGAAGCATTTGCAAAATTTGGTTCGGACCTTGACAAGACGACCCAAGCTCAGTTGACGCGAGGTGAGCGCATGGTAGAAATCCTGAAACAGAATCAATATGTTCCCATGGATGTGGAAAAACAGATCGCTATTATTATTGCAGGTACAAAGGGTCATTTGGATGATATTCCGATAGGCAAGGTGCAGGATTTTGAAAACGGATTATTGGACTACCTTGATGCGAATTACTCATCTGAACTGAAATCAATCCGGATAGAGGGAACCATCAGTGATGAAGCAGGGAACAAACTGGATGAAGCCATTCTCGCGTTTAAAGGAGGATTTACTGCATAAAATCTCATGGCGAACCTGAAAGACATCCGGAACCGGATAAAGTCCGTAAAAAGCATTCAAAAGGTGACCAAAGCTATGAAGATGGTAGCGGCTGCTAAAATGCGCAGGGCCCAGGAACACATGGAAGAAGCCCGTCCCTATGCTCAGCGCCTTACAGAGGTCATTCAACATCTTTTGCCGGATGTGGACCGTGAAATTTTAGATCTACTGGATGTTCGAAGTGTAAACCGAGTGGCTTATGTTGTTGTCACTTCCGATCGAGGATTGGCAGGTTCATTCAATACGAATGTACTTAAAAAAGCGCAAAAGGACATTGATACAATTGGTAAAAATAATGTAGATATATTTTGCATTGGGAAAAAAGCCAGAGATTATTATAAACAGCGTGAATATACCATTATAGACAGTCATACAGATTTTTGGAATGAATTATACTACGGGGACGCCATCAGAATCGGGAAGGGTATTATCAGTCATTTCACAGAAAAACGAGTGGATGAAATTCACGTGGTGTATAATGAATTTATGAATGTAGCAAATCAATATGTTGAATCTGAGAAACTCCTTCCCTTAGAATTTGAAGGAGAGGAATCCGTTCAATTAGACCGCTTGTATGAACCGGATAAAAATGAATTGGTGAAAAGTCTAATCCCGAGGCATCTTAATATTCAAGTGTGGAAATATTTACTGGAATCATTTGCCA
>CAZBBE010000062.1:0-8506 GCA_964489755.1 uncultured bacterium
ATTATTGGAATCGTCCAGCTCCTATTGGAGAGGGGATGAAAAAAATAAAGTCTTGCAACGAATTTATGGTACGGCATTTCATTCAAAAAAGAAATTGAAATCTTATTTACACATGCAGGAAGAAGCAAAAAAACGGGACCATAGAAAATTAGGAAAAGAATTAAATTTATTTACATTTGATGACGAAGTAGGGCCCGGTCTTCCATTGTGGTTGCCGAAAGGAACAATACTTCTAGAAGAGTTGGAAAAATTAGCAAAAGAAACCGAATGGAAAGCAGGATATGTCCGTGTCAGATCACCTCATTTAACCAAAGGAGTACTTTACGAACGGTCGGGACATTTGGAACATTATAAGGCATCCATGTTCCCTGCTATGGAAATTGATGGAATCGAATATTATGTAAAACCAATGAATTGTCCCCACCATCATAAAATCTATGCTTCCTCACCAAAAAGTTACCGGGACCTTCCATTAAGAATGGCGGAATATGGCACATGCTATCGATATGAAAAATCCGGTCAGTTATTTGGACTAATGCGGGTTCGCAGCATGCAAATGAATGATGCCCACATTTATTGTACTGAAGAACAATTTCAGGAGGAGTTTTTAGCAGTCTGCAATCTATACCTTGCCTATTTCGATATATTTGGAATTGAAAAATATCAAATGCGACTCAGTATCCATGATGCGGATGGATTAGGAAAAAAATATGTAAATAATCCTGACTTATGGAAAAGAACAGAAGAGGCCGTTCGTAATGCTCTAAAGATTGGTAATATTGATTTTATTGAAATTAAGGGTGAAGCAGCTTTTTACGGTCCAAAAGTGGATGTTCAGGTATGGAGCGCAATAGGAAAAGAATTTACCTTGGCGACAAATCAGGTAGATATTGCAATTCCAAAACGATTCGATTTAACATACACATCTCCTAATGGTGAAGAAATAACCCCTATATGCATCCACAGAGCTCCACTTAGCACTCATGAACGATTTATCGGTTTTTTAATTGAACATTTTGGTGGAAATTTTCCTTTGTGGTTAGCTCCAATACAAGTATCTGTTTTGTCCATTTCACAAAAAACGGAAAAATATGCATCCGAAATTTATAAACAGTTAAAAAAAATAGGGATTCGTGCCGAATTAAATAATAAACCAGATAAAATTGGAGCAAAAATCCGGGAAGCGGAATTGTTAAAAATAAATGTAATGTTAATTATTGGTCCTAAAGAAAGTAAAAATAATACAGTAACAGTCAGAAAAAGATTTGAAAAAGAGCAAAAGGAAATAAGATTGTCAATGCTTAGTGAAGTACTAACAAATGAAATAATCCAGAGGAGAAGAAGCATATCGCAGATTTAACTAATATTAAAATTAATGAATTCATAAAAGCAGAAGAAGTCCGTCTTATCGATAATGAAGGACAACAATTAGGAGTTGTTTCCATTGAGGAAGCAATCAGCAGTGCTGATGATGTCGGATTGGATTTAGTAGAAGTTGCTCCTAATTCAAAACCACCAGTCTGCAAAATTCTTGATTTTGGTAAAATGAAATATGAAGAAAAAAAGAAAGAACAACAAAGCAAAAAAAAACAACATGTCATCAAGATTAAAGAAATCAGGATCAGACCAAGGATTGGTGAACATGATCTTGAGAATAAATTAAATATGGGTAGAAAATTTTTAAAAGAAGGTTTTAAATTAAAAGTCACCATGATGTTTCGAGGACGGGAAATGTCCAGGATTGATCTGGGTGAAGATGTTTTGAATAAAGTATCAAAATTTCTAAGTGATGTAGCAGTTGTAGAAAAACAAAATCCACTTGAAGGAAAACGAATAGTGATGATATTTACGGGAAAGTAGGAGGATAACTATGCCAAAAATGAAAACACGCCGTGGTGCAGCAAAACGGTTCAGAGTAACCGGATCGGGAAAACTACGACGAAATAAAGCAAACCATAGACATATGCTCATTAGACGAAGTAAGAGTGCCCGAAGAAAGATGCGTCAACCTGATCTAATTTCATCGGGAGACTCCAAAAAGGTTCGTCGAATGATCTGTGAATAAAGGAGAGTAAAAAATGCCAAGAGCAAATAGTTCTGTGCCCAGACACAGACGACATAGAAAAGTAGTAAAGCAGGCAAAAGGCTACTATGGTGCCAGAAGTCGCAATTTCAAATCTGCAAAGGAAGCTGTATCCAAAGCTGGACTATATTCGTATAGGGACAGACGACAAAGAAAGCGTATGTTCCGCAGATTATGGATCACTCGTATAAATGCTGGTGCACGGCTTAATAATATGTCTTATTCAGCATTTATTGCCAGCCTCAAAGAAAAAGAAATTGAATTAAACCGTAAAGTCCTTGCTGATATGGCGATGAATGACCCAAATGCATTCTCAAGACTGGTAGAATACATCAAATAAACATGTCATTTGATTCGGATTTGACGGCTGTTCAATCTGCATTCAGAGCCGCTTTTAAATCTTCAGGATTAACAATAGGTGAATTAGAATCACTACGTATTCAATTCCTAGGAAGAAAAGGAGAAATTGCCTCACTTTTTCTTAAAATAAGCCAAGTCTCTGATGAAAATAAACCCTTATTTGGAAAACGCATTAATGATCTCAAACAAGAATGTCAGTCACTTTATGATTATGCAACAAACGCAGTGTTGTCTGAAGACTTTGATGGAGTTGAAGATGCTATAGATTACACTCTCCCTGGAATTCCTTATAAAATTGGCACATCCCACCCATTGGAATCTATACTGGACGAAATCAAATCCATTTTTTCATCTATCGGATTTTCAGTTGCTTATGGTCCTGAAATTGATGATGATTTTCATAACTTTGAAGCCTTAAATATACCCAGACATCATCCGGCACGTGACATGCAAGATACATTTTTTATCGATAAAAACACCGTACTGCGTACCCATACATCCAATGTGCAAATCCATCTCATGGAAACCATGGACCCTCCTATAAAATTTATTGTTCCTGGAAGAGTATATCGCAATGAATCCATCAGTTATAAAAGTTATTGTCTTTTTCATCAGGTTGAAGGATTATATATTAATACAAACGTTTCTTTTTCAGAATTAAAAGGTACACTGGAATATTTTATCCAATCACTTTTTGGGAATGATACTAAAATTCGTTTTAGACCCAGCTTTTTTCCTTTTACAGAACCGAGTGCCGAAGTTGATCTATGGAACGAAGAACGAAATCAATGGATGGAAATATTGGGATGCGGAATGGTAGATCCTCAAGTACTAATCAATGTTGGATATGACCCCGATAAATGGGATGGATACGCTTTTGGAATGGGAATTGAACGTATGGCAATGTTAAAATACAAGATCAATGACATTCGTCTCTTTTATCAGAGTGACCTGAGATTTCTGGAACAATTCTCATGAAAATTAGTGTTCACTGGCTTAGGAAATTTGTAGATATTCCTGAATCAACCAAAGAGTTAGCAGACCTGTTAACAATGCTGGGATTTGAAGCTGAAATTCCGGAATCAAATTGGGATAATAAAAATATTGTTTCGGCAAGAGTTTTGGAATGTATACCACATCCCAATGCAGATAAGCTGAAATTATGTCAATTAGATGATGGTAAAGGAAAGAAACAAGTTGTATGTGGCGCACCGAATGTGAGTGCAGGGCAGAAAGTAGCCTTCGCCCGGTTAGGAACAAAATTTTTAGACGGATTTAAAATAAAGAAAGTTAAAATCAGAGGAACTGATAGTGAAGGAATGATCTGTTCTGAAAAAGAATTGGGTATTTCTGATGAACACGAAGGAATTATGATATTGGATACAAATGTTAATCCTGGACTTCAACTTTCCAAATGTATTTCTCCTTTTCTGCAAGCACTTGAATTGGACATTACTCCCAACCGACCTGATTCGATGTCTCATTTGGGAATTGCACGAGAAATAGCTGCAAAATGTGATAGAAAATTAAAATCAATTTCTTACAATGAAACAAAATCAAAATCAGATTATACGATTAATATTACATTGAAGAATAAAAAGGGGTGTCCCAGATATATAGCTGGAATCATGAATAATATAAAAATGGGAAAGTCACCACCCTGGATGGCTGATTCATTAAATTCAGCAGGAATGCGACCAATTAATCTCTTGGTAGATATTTCCAATTATGTACTTCTTGAGATGGGACATCCTACACATATTTTTGACTTAAAATATTTTCCTGATAATAATGTAACAGTACGAAATGCAAATCCCGGAGAAAAAATTACTGTATTAGACGGACAGGAATGTAAACTTATTAACGACCATCTGCTCATTACGAATGGAAAAGATCCGGTAGCTCTCGCAGGTATTATGGGAGGAGAAAAATCTGCAGTTTCCTACAAAACACAATCCATTCTGGTCGAATCTGCATATTTTGATCCTATTACCATTCGAAAAGGGGCCAAATATCTTGGGATGAGTACGGAATCATCGAAGCGATTTGAACGTGGAGCTGATCCTAACGGATGTGTAACTGCTTTCTGGAGAATTGTAGATTTAGTGAAAGAACTCTGCGGAGGAGAACTGATATCAGATATGACCGATGCTTATCCAAAGAAAATAGTTCAACCCGAGATTCAATTAGATTCTAGACGAGTTTATCAATTGTCTGGTATCGAAATTCCAAATGAATTTACCAAAACCACTTTATCTAAGTTAGGTGTTAAAATTAAATCTAATGGTAAGGATAAGTGGAAATGTCTTCCTCCATCATTCCGTCCTGATCTTACAAGAGAAATAGATCTTATTGAAGAAATAATTCGGGTTTACGGATATGAAAACGTTTTCAGTGGAACTACATTTTCTGGACTATTAAATGTCGATGTTCAAGATCCCTACCATGAAATACATAACATTCAGATTTTTCTGAAAGGATTGGGGTATAACCAATGTTATTCCAATTCCTTACAATCCAAAACTATTTCCCGCTGCAACGGAAAATCCGTAAAAATAATGAACCCGCAAAGTGATAAGATGACTCATTTACGCACATCACTGATTCCGGGGTTGATCGTGGCATTAAATCATAATGTAAAAAATGATAGGAAGGATGTTCAGTTATTTGAAATGGGATCTGTACATATTGTAAACGGGAATACCAGGACAGAAAATATGATGGTAAGCGGTATTCTTTATGGTTTGGCCTATCCTAAAACTATCCATGATAATGGCAAAATTAAAAATCACTCAATATTTACTATAAAAGGTCACATCGAAACCTTAATGAAAAGCATATTTCAGAACAACATTAAAATAAATCAAGCAAATGATGGATTATTCACTCTAGGATTTTCCATTCGTCAAAAAAATATAATATTTGGAAAATTTGGAAAAATATCAGATAGATTTATTAATAACGAAATGAATAGCAATATCCAAGAGGTTTATGGATTTGAATTGATGTTAGATCATCTACTGAAAAATATGAAAAAGATTAAACTATATACCTCTGTTTCTAAATATCCTAAAATTGAAAGGGAGTTAAATTTTATTCTTCCCAATACTCTTAACTCAGGGGAAATTTTGACATTAATAAAAAACTCAGGTAAAGGATTGATAAAAAGGATAAATCCCGTAAATTTATACAGACATGATTCACTAGGAAACGATAAAAAGAGTATCGTTTTCAAAATAATTTTTCAAAGTGAATCAAAAACACTTGAGGACCGAGAGGTCAATTCAATAATTGATCATATCATTAAAAAGGTAACATCGAAATTTAATGCAGAATTAAGAGCATGAGTGAAATAGAAATTCTTGATATCCTAGAAGATAAAGTAAAACATCTGGTGACTGATTTGAAAAATGCACGGAAAATTTCTCAATCTACAGAATCCGGAACTCTTGATCTCACAGATAAATTAGCAAAAATTGAATTGAAAGTAAAAAAACTACTTTCCATATTGGAACAGGAATAGGATTTTGGAAGACGAACAAAAATCCTTGGTACGTGTCAGTATTTTTGGACATGAGTATACAGTCAAGGCACCAGCAAACCCCGAATATATCAAAGAAGTAGCTAAATATGTCAGCAACAGAATGAAAGAAGTGGAAAAAGGATTAGCCTCTGACCAATCAACATCACGGATTGCTATTTTAACTGCCATGAATATCGCAGATGAATTATTTTCTAAGAAAAAATCATCATCCATAAATATTGTTGATATTGAAGACCGAATTCAATCCCTTGTAGATTATATAGACGAATCTCAGGTTTAGTACCTCACTTTTTTGTCCATGGTTCAAATCCTTTCCGGAAAAGAAGTAAGCCGTAAGGTCTATTCAGATTTAACTCCCCGCATTGATTCACTAAAGAAACAGGGTATCATTCCCGGTCTTGCAGTTATTCTTGTTGGGGAGAATCCTTCCTCTAAAATATACGTTAAATCAAAAACCAGGAAATTTGAATCGCTGGGGTTGTATTCTAAAACAATTTATCTCGAAGATTCCATTAATGAATCAGAATTAATCACGAAAATTCAATCCCTGAACAACAAAAAAGATATTCACGGAATCTTAATTCAACTTCCGGTTCCAAAACATATAGATGAACTGAAAATTCTGCAGTTGGTGAACCCTGAAAAAGATGTAGATGGGTTTCATCCTGAAAATGTGGGATTACTATCAATTGGAAATCCACGATTTATATCATGTACTCCGAAAGGAATAATGAAAATATTTGATCATTATGATATAAGTTTAGATGGAAAATATGTAGTGGTTTTAGGACGGAGTAATATTGTGGGAAGACCCATTTCTTTACTCACAAGTATGAAGAAAAAAGGAGCAAATGCTACAACAACTGTCTGCCATTCCGGAACTAAGAATATCCATGATTTTACTTCAAAAGCAAATGTTGTGATATCTGCTATGGGAGCTCCGGAATTTATTAAAGGGAATATGCTCAAAAATAACGCAGTGGTGATTGATGTGGGAATTAACAGGGTGGAGGCAAAAAACAAAAAAGGGTATAGATTGGTCGGAGATGCAGATTGGGATTCCATTCAAAAAAAAGTATCAGCAGCAACCCCTGTCCCAGGTGGTGTGGGACCCATGACCATTGCCATGCTTGTTGAGAACACTGTGGAAGCTGCTGAACGTATTATGACCAATTCTTGAATAAAAGATTTAATTTTGTTTTATTAATGCGCCCGTAGTTCAATGGATAGAATAAAGGATTCCGGTTCCTTAGATAGGGGTTCAACTCCCTTCGGGCGTACGATTTTTCTGTGATCTACTGGTTCTGTGGAAAAAGACAAAGACCAATTGAATGTATATATGAATCATGCTTTTTCTGAAGCAGAAAAAGCTTACCGTATTGATGAAGTTCCTATTGGTGCAATCGTTGTTCTTGAAAATAGAATTATTGGTAAGGGGTACAATCAATGTGAAATACTCTCAGACCCAACAGCTCATGCTGAGATGATCGCAATTACCGCCGCAGCAAATACATTGGACCACTGGCGGTTGGAAGAGGGAGTAATATTTGTAACGAAAGAACCCTGCGCCATGTGTGCGGGAGCAATCATTAACAGCCGTCTTAAAATGGTCGTTTTTGGATGTTATGATTCTGATGCAGGATGTTGTGGGTCAGTATATAATTTGTGTGGAGATCCTGTATTGAATAACCGTGTAAGTGTAAAAGGGGGAATACTTGAGGAAAAATGCAGGGGAATATTGAGTGATTATTTCTTGGAAAAACGAAAATAAATTTTATTTATTCATCTGAATCATCTATTTTAATATCAACAGCATGTGATTTTTTGGACAGTTGATCAATGATGATTTGAGATCTCTCATTTATATATCGCATGAATTCATTCACACTGACTTTCCAATAGTTATCATCAGATTTTTCAGCAAAATTACCCTCAGTCTTCAAATAGAGAGATTTGGCTTTTTTCAGAATTACATTTAATTCAGTTTCAACTAAATGGTTTAATTTATATTCATTATCACTCATAGGAATATCCTCTTTTGGTGTTGGTGGTTCAGCAATCACAGAACGTCTCGAAGAAGGAGTACTTCTGATCTCTTCCTTTGAAGGTTTATTGGATTTTTCCTCAACCTTTTCTTCCTTCTTTTTTCTCTTAAAAGGGTTTTTCATATTTTACTACACAAATATGTTTCTTTTGCAAAATCAAGAAACTGCCTTGCATATTATCGGCAATTATTAAATAATGTTAAATATTTTGCACTAAATTTAAGGAAAAATTAGTAGGCTAGGAGGTTTTAAGGTTGCCATAAATACCTGTAAATTTCCATTGGAGAGATGGCAGAGTCTGGCTGAATGCGCCGCACTCGAAATGCGGTTTACTCTTAGAGTAACGGGGGTTCAAATCCCTCTCTCTCCGCACCATTTTGCTCTCAGAAACCCTCGACTTATATCGGGGGTTTCGTGTTTCTACTAATTCTTCATATTTTTATCGTCATATTCAATCATGTTCAAATAGAGTCA
>CAZBBE010000063.1:0-7611 GCA_964489755.1 uncultured bacterium
TGAATTCTAATAGCTGTTCCATTGACCAAAAAATCATCAATAATTTTGATATCCCCAAAGTTCCAAAAGATTGAGCCTAACTTGGCGGTATTTTTTGCAATGACATTTTCATAAAAATGATCAAAATAGAATTTATTGACCAACACCCTATGTAAGGTGGTGAATTGGTTACTTATTTTGTGTGGTAATTCAGGTTTTTTAATGTAACCAACCCATGCTGCAAATATGCCAATAACAGAAAGATAAATAACCGGTCCAGAAAAAGAATGGATCAGAAAAGACAAAGGGCTTTGATATTCAAAACCAAACAGTTCATAGCTCGATATCTGACGGATCGAGTCCGAGAAAAAGTCACCAAAAACGAGCACTCCAAATGTTGGCCATGCAATAAGTATAGAAGGAATGGACAATAAGATTAATGGGATCAAAATTACCCACGATGATTCCTTAATTTGTTCTCCGCCTTTGAATCTTGATTGACCGTGAAAAACCATAAATAAGAATCTGAACGTATACAGTGCGGTTACAAAAACACCGATTAAAACACAATAATAAGCAAATTCTGATCCCAAGGTGGAAGAATGGGCGACGGCTTCAATTAAAGCATCTTTTGAGAAAAATCCGGCAAATCCAGGAAAACCTATCAGTGAAAGCGATCCTATCAAAGCAGCCAGATAGGTGATAGGCATGTATTGCTTCAATCCACCCATTTTTCTTATATCTTGTTCATGGTGCAATGCAATGATCACTGATCCTGCTGCTAGAAATAACAAAGATTTAAAAAAAGCATGGGTCATTAAATGAAATATGCTTGCTGAATATGCAGAAACCCCAGCAGCAACCATCATATATCCCAATTGGGATATTGTTGAGTAGGCAATTATCCTTTTAATATCAAACTGAACAATACCTAATAATCCAGAGCATAAAGCAGTGGTTGCACCAACAATCAAAACCACTGACAGTGCCAATGAAGACAATTCAAATAAAGGTGACATTCGAGCTACCATGTAAACCCCTGCAGTTACCATGGTTGCTGCATGAATCAGTGCTGAAATTGGGGTTGGGCCTTCCATTGAATCTGGCAGCCAAACATGAAGTGGCATTTGGGCAGATTTACCCATGGCTCCAAAAAATAATAAAAGACATGCCAGAGTGATAGCTGGCACAGAATAACCGTTGGTTATGGAAATCTTTGCGTTGACCAGTTCTGTACTTGAATCAAATATCGTTTGATAATCCAGCGAACCAATGATTGAAAAGATGACTGCGATTCCTAAGATCAACCCCATATCACCTACTCTATTGACAATAAAAGCTTTAAAATTTGCCTGAATGGCTGACTCTTTTTTGTACCAAAATCCAATCAGTAAATAAGACATCAAACCAACGCCTTCCCATCCAAAAAATAATTGGAGTAGGTTGTTTGACATGACAAGCAACAACATTGAGAAAGTAAACAACGAGATGTAGCAGAAAAACCTATGGTATCCAGGATCATCATGCATATAACCAATACTATAAATATGGACCATCAAAGATATAAAAGTCACAACAGCCATCATGCTGACAGTCAGATGATCAATTAAAATGCCCGCTTTAAAATTAAACCCAGCTATTGACATCCATTCATAAATGCTTTGGTTTAGAAACAAACTCGGATGCAGGAAAACTTCCACCAGAATCCAACAAGAAATTGAGAAGGAGATAAAAATACCAAGTGTTGTTATCCAGTGCGTAAAAGATTTGTTTATCTTAGACCCAATGAGACCAGCCAAGAATCCACCGACCAACGGTGTAATCAAAGCAATTAAACTTAACTCGTACACAGATTTATTCTCTTAATGTTTGTAATTCCTGCACGTCAATTGAGTCTTTATTGCGATAAAGCACAACCAATATGGCAAGGCCGATAGCTGCTTCTGCAGCGGCAACTGTCAAGATAAAAAATACAAAAATCTGACCGGTAATATCTTGATTAAAGTAAGAAAAAGCAATGAAATTAAAATTGACTGCGAGCAACAATAATTCGGTGCACATCAACAAGATGATGATATTTTTTCGGTTGATAATAATACCCATCACGCCAATTGCAAATACGATTGCAGCCAAAGTTAAGTATGATTGAAGAGCTAACACTTAATTCTTCTCACTTTTTAAATCAACTAATTTCATCCGTTTTGTCGGGTCAATATTGACTTGTTCGCTGACTATTTGTCTTTTCAAACCTTCACGGCGTCTCAAGGTTAGAGAAATAGAAACAACGATTGCCAACAGTAAAATAAATCCTGCTATTTCAAACGGATATAAGTAATCAGTAAACAACGCTGTTCCCAGCAGTGTTGTATTGCCAACACTGGTGTCTAAAACACCGATTGGTGAGGATGCCATGGAAAATTGATCCGACCGGATCCAAATTAAAGTGATTAATTCACCAACAATAATTAGTCCGATAAACAGGGCAAATGGAGCTATTTTGTTGAATCTAGATGTCCGAATAACATCACTGATATTCAACATCATCACAACAAATAAAAACAAGACCATAACAGCACCGACATACACAAGAATCAAAACAATAGCCAAAAATTCTGCTTGCAACAAAAGCCACAATGCGGCACTTGTGATAAAACTTAGAATCAGTGATATGGCTGAATAGACTGGGTTTTTAAACAATATAACGCCAAGACTAGTGAGGACCAATATTGAGGAAAAAACATAAAATATTATTTCAATAAATACCATGTTCAGTTATTTATAAGGGTGGTCTTTTGCTTTTTTACGCACAATTTTTTCACGGTAATCGTCTCCAAGTTGCAACAACATTTCTTTGGTTTGTAGTCTCTGGTGGTTTTCAGTCATGTGGTATTCAAAGATATCGGTTTCCACAATTGCATCTACCGGGCAAGCTTCCTCACAAAAGCCACAGTAAACACATTTGAAAGCATCTATATCAAATCGTGTTGTTCGTCTTGTTCCATCTTCACTTTCTTCTGAATCAATTGAAATAGCGTTGGCAGGACAAATTGCTGAACACAGTTTACAAGCAATGCAACGTTCTTCGCCGTTTTCGTATTTCATCAAAGCAAGCTTGCCTCTAAATCGATTAGAAATGGGTGTTTTAACTTCTGGGTACTGAACTGTTATTTTTGGTTTGAAGAAGTTTTTCAGGGTTACTTTGAAGCCCTTTAAAAAATCTATCAAGGTTAAAGTTTTAATTATATTTAGAATTTTCATGCAACTTTCCAAGGGCCTACATTCGCCAGAAACATGATCCCTTCTACACCGATCCAGATAATTGTTATCGGTATAAGCACTTTCCAGCCTAGTTTCATGATTTGATCGTATCGATAACGGGGAAATGAAGCCCTCAACCAGAAAAAAGTAAATAAAAAGAAACTGACTTTAACCGCTAGCCAGAGTATGCTCGGTTCCATTAAAAATTCCAAAGCAGTATTCATTAAGTAATTGGATCCTGCAAAAAAACTCTCCCATCCTCCCAAAAACATGATTGATGTTAGAGTTGCAATCAACAGCATATTGACATATTCAGCCAAAAAGAATATTGCAAAAGCTGCACCTGAATACTCTACATGGAAACCAGCGACAATTTCCGACTCTCCTTCTGCGACATCAAAAGGATGGCGATTTGTTTCGGCAATACCTGAAATAAAATAAACAAAAAACAATGGAAACAAAGGGATCCAAAACCAGTGTAAGATTCCTCCTGATTGAGCGGCAACAATATCACCTAAGTTTAGACTTCCTCCAGCCATTAAGACTCCAACCAGGGCAAACCCCATTGCTATTTCGTAAGCGACCATTTGAGCTGCAGAACGCATTGCACCTAAAAAAGCATATTTTGAATTGGAAGCCCATCCAGCTAAAATTACCCCATAGACACTGAATGAAGTTAGGGCCAGAAGATACAGAATCCCCGCATCGATGTCAGCAATAATAAACGTTTCATTCAAAGGAATAACCGCCCATGCTGCAAGAGCTGGAATCAGTGACAGCAAAGGCGCGGTTAAAAATAAGAAACGATCGGCATTCGATGGCACAATCACTTCTTTTATAAAGAGTTTAATCACGTCAGCAAAGGATTGAAACCAGCCCTTGGGACCAACCCTGTTGGGGCCAATTCTTTGATGCATGAAAGCAATGACTTTTCTTTCGAAAAAAACTAAAAAAGCGGCACCTAATATTAAAGCAACAAGCAAAATAATGATTTTCATAAAAGGGAGCAGAAACTTAATGCTCTCAGGTGGCAAGAAGTCAAAATATATTGTTAAAAACTCATCCATTTTTATTGGTCTTCACTGAATTGAGACAGTGAATCCTTGGTCTGTTGCAGCGGCCTAGATCTTCTGGTGATTGAATCAACATCGTATAGATGAGAGGATACCGATGAATAGTTTTTGGTTGTTTTTAATACTTTTTCTGGGATCTCCAGAAGTTGATTATGGGTTCTTTTTGTTTCATCAATAAATTTTTTAATTTTTTCTTTCAAATTGTCCAGTGAGGGCATGGGTAATTTTGACCCTTCAATGATTTGTAGTAATAATTCTTGGTTTGAGGGGTGGTCTTTAGCCAGATCAAGTTGAAGATTGAAATCTTGGATCATGCCAGATGCATTAATAAATGCCCCTTTGGATTCATACGGTGTTTTCAGTGGAAACATAATGTCTGTATTCTCTTTCATAAAAGGGGTGATAAAAGGTGAAAACTGGACGGTGGTTTGGCTCCCAACAATAGACTGATTTAGTTTTTCTCGATACAGACAGTCTTCTGGTTCAATTCCATACAATACAATAAGTTGATGATTTTTGGTGCACATCTCAAGTGCATTCAAACCTAACTCATGGCTTTCTCCGAAAGCTTTTCTATGCGGGATGCAGCCGGTTAGATAAGCACCTGTAGCATTGGCTCCGTGGGTCAATTCACCAAACGATGAATTGCTGACATATGACAAAAGATTGAGATAACTTCTAATCAAGGCATATTCAGAGTGGCTATGACAAAGAAGGCCAGATAACAAGAAACTCTGTTCATGGTTAGCTAAGGATTTGGCTATTTGGTAATGAGAAAGTGAAGGCGTTGGTAATGCATTCAAAACATCTTCAATATGAGACGGCAGTTTGTTTACTGCATCATCATTTGAGGCTTTCAGAACCAACGCTAAATTCTCAGCTAGGGCTTCCTGACCTGATAAAATAAAATTATCTATTGGAAAGTAATATTCACTGTATTCTTGATTTATAAAATTAACTGCAGCACCTTGATCAGCTGCTTTTTTTACCCAATGAGCAATTAGAGGGGTTTCCTTTCTTAAATCTGAGCCGATGATCAGAATTGACTTCATGTTTTCAATTTGGTGCGGTCTGATATCAAAATTTGGAAATATTGGATCCAAAGAATCTCCTGTAAAATCAATTTGCCTGATTCTATGGTCAATGTTATTGAAACCCAAACTTCTCATTAAGTATGCGTACAAGTATTGCTCGTTCAGTGCGGTTGATGAAGAAATTAGAGCTGCAACTCCATTTTTACTTTTCTTGTTTTGCAGTGTTATTAAAACTTTGCTAAAAGCATCAATTGCTTCTTCCCATGTTGCCTCTTCCAGAGCTCCATTTTTACGAAGCATGGGTACGGTCAGTCGATCATCGCTATATATGCCATCGAATGCAAAGCGATCTCGATCCGATATCCAAACTTCATTAATTTCTGGATTGGCTTTTGGAACAATTCGTTTGATCTTATCGCCCTTAACGTGCAAAAACATGTTTGAACCGACACAGTCATGGGGAGAAACAGTTTCGATTTGATCAAGCTCCCAAGTCCTATCTGTATAACGGTAAGGTTTGTTATTGAGTGCCCCAACTGGGCAGATGTCTATCATGTTTCCGGATAATTCATGATCAACTGTTTTTTCTACGAAGGTACTGATTGTTGAAGATTCACCCCTGCCAATAGTTCCAAGCTCTGGCAATCCAGCTATTTCCGTACCAAATCTGACACATCGTGTGCATAAAATACACCGAGTCATATCTGTGGATATCAATGGTCCTAAATTATCATCCGGTAAAGTTCGTTTCTTTACTTCGAATCTTGATTCATTCCTGCCATAACTGTAAGCCAAATCTTGCAGCTCACATTCACCACCTTGGTCACATATTGGACAATCCAGTGGATGATTGATTAGCAAAAATTCCATGGTGGCTTGTTGTGCCAATTCAGCATTCTTGGACGTAGTCTTAACAACCATCCCTTCAGAAACTTCTATTGCACAGGCTGGCAATGCATTTGTAGAGTTCTCTACTTCAACAAGGCACATCCTGCAGTTTGCTGCGATAGAGAGTTTCTCGTGATAACAAAACCGAGGGATATGAATGCCCAGCTGGTCAGTTGCCTCTATCAGCATTTGACCAGAGTTAACTTTATATTCCTGATCATCAATCGTAATGGTAATTTTAGTCTCACTCATGATTTGATCCTTGTATTATGCTGCGATTGACTTTCCATGATTATTGATCATGTACTCAAATTCACTGTAGTAGTGTTCTATAAAACTCTGTACCGGCCAAGCAGCAGCATCTCCAAACGCACATATGGTATTTCCTTCTATTCTGTTTGCTACATCAACCAATAATGTCAAGTCACTTTCTTGACCTTTGCCTTGGGTGATTTTTTGCAACAATCGATAAAGCCAACCTGTTCCTTCACGGCATGGGGTGCATTGACCACAATTCTCTACATAGTAGAATCGTGAAGTCCTCTTCAGCAATTCAACCATGCAGGTTCCTTCCGCAATCACGACTACAGCACCTGTACCTAGGGCAGAGCCCGCACTCGCAAGTGATTCATAATCCATCGTACAATCGGCAATGACATCTCCTGGTAATACTTTTGTGGACAAACCGCCAGGAATGACGGCCTTTAATTTTTTATTGTCCAGCATACCTCCTGCCCTTTCTAATAAATCTGCAAATGGAATACCCAAAGGCAATTCATAGTTACCGGGTTTGTTAACATGACCGGTGACAGAAAAAATGTTTGTTCCGGGTGACTTATCGGTACCCATGCTTTTGTACCATTCGGTACCTTGTTCTATGATTTTAGGAACACTTGCCAATGTTTGGGTATTGTTTACAGTTGTGGGCATTCCATAAACACCAAAATTTGCAGGAAATGGGGGTTTAAATCTTGGTTTCCCTTGCTTGCCTTCGAGTGATTCCAAAAGCCCAGTCTCTTCACCACATATATACGCACCTGCACCTAAAAAATTATATAGATCAAAATTAACACCTGAACCAAGTATATTTTTCCCCAATAAGTTGTGTGTGTATGCTTCTTGTAATGCAAATTCAACAATTGGGTAACAATCCTTTATAAATTCACCACGCACGTAGTTGTAACCTACGGTGGCATCCATAGCAAAGCCTGCAATGGCCATTCCCTCGATAATAGCATGTGGGTTTAACTTTAAAATTTCTCGATCGTGACAGGTACCTGGCTCACTTTCATCAGAGTTGCAAACAAGGTATTTTTGTTCTGTTGTTTTTGGCATAAAACTCCATTTTAAGCCGGTTGGAAACCCAGCCCCTCCCCTGC
>CAZBBE010000064.1:0-7415 GCA_964489755.1 uncultured bacterium
AGGCTTCCCATTTTGGGCTTCGGAGTATGAACTTGACAGAGATTCACCACTGGGTATAATCAGGTATATATTTGACCCAGCATATGGGTTGCCTGTCTGGTTGGTATTCTCACTATTCAACCTTTTCTTCCCGCTTTTCATGTCACAAATTCACATCAAACTCAAAGACAAGACCCACAAATCCCTCAAGAAGAAAGCTCACAAACTAAACTACAGCTTGCAGGAATTTGTGGAAAAAGCATTAGAAACCATTGATGGACAGGCAGATTTTCAACCCGTTACTCCTGCAGGAAACGGCAACAAACGAAATGGGAAGCCACCTCTTTTTACCTTTATAGATCTCTTTGCCGGAATTGGAGGGATACGAGCGGCACTTGAAAACCACAATGGTCAGTGTCTGTTTTCTTCCGAGTGGGACAAGTGGTGCCAAAAAACCTATCGGGAAAACTTCGGTGAACTCCCGGAAGGGGATATCACCAAGATTGCACCGGAAGACATTCCCTCCCATGATCTTTTGGCGGCCGGTTTTCCCTGTCAACCATTCTCATTGGCAGGGGTATCCAAAAAGAAAAGTTTGGGCAGGGAACACGGTTTTTTGGATAAAGCCCAGGGAACACTATTTTTTAATACGGCAGATATTATTCGGTACAAACGACCAAAGATGTTCATGCTTGAGAATGTTAAAAACATTTATGGACACGACAAAGGTAGAACGTTTGAAGTGATCGAAGGGACCTTACAGGAGTTGGGGTATCATATCTTTCACCAGGTCATAGATGCAAAATATTATGTTCCACAACACCGAGAGAGGCTTTTCATTGTGGGATTTGATAAAAAACGGTTTGACAAGGCCCCTGATTTCAAGTTCCCTAAAAAACCAAAGACCGAACCAAATCTCGGCTCAATTCTTGAAAAAAAAGTTGACGACAAATATATTCTTTCCGACAAGCTGTGGCAATATCTGCAGGACTATGCTGAAAAACACCGCAAGAAAGGGAACGGTTTTGGTTACGGATTGTTTGACAAGAATGATGTCGCCCGAACCCTTAGTGCAAGGTATTACAAGGATGGGTCGGAAATACTGATTAAAGTTCCCCGGTCGACAAGACCTCGACGCCTCACCCCCCGCGAATGCGCCCGCCTTCAAGGTTTTCCGAAAGATTTCAAAATCCCAGTTTCCGATACCCAAGCATACAAGCAATTCGGAAACAGTGTTGCAGTCCCAGCGGTCAAGGCAGTGGCAAAACAGATGATCAAAGTTTACAAAGCTTACCTTCAGACTGTTTGACAGTCTCTTGTCAGATGGATGTTTTCTCAAAAGAGAAGAGAAGTGAGGTAATGTCCCGCATAAAGGGGCGAGATACCAAGATTGAAATAATGGTTCGATCAGAGTTGTTTCGCTTAGGGTTCCGCTTTCGTAAAAACGACAAGCGTTATCCTGGAAGGCCTGATGTTATCCTTCCAAAATATAAAACTGCTATTCAAATAAATGGATGTTTCTGGCATGGACATAGGAACTGCAGATTATATGTAATTCCAAAAACACGAACGGAATTTTGGGTTTCAAAAATAGAGACCAACAGAGTTAACGACAGAAAGAATAATAAGAAACTAAAAAAAATGGGATTTTCTGTGTTGACTATTTGGGAATGCAAATTAAAGAATAATTTTAAAAAGCAAATTAATATTATTGTCAAACATTTGAATCAAAAACATGGAAACTGAAAATCTCTCCAATTATTTTAAAGGGGTTGCGGTAAAGCGGCTAAGTGCCGTCGAGGCAGATTCTGACAGGTCCAACCAACATGAGTTTAATGGGGTCTCCGGGCTAAAAAATATCTTTGGAAAAGATAAACGTATCTTTGAGACAAAACTTATTTACCTTGGGGAGAAAGATGAAGATGCAGTAACAACTGATGGTCTTCTGACTTGGTATGATGCACGTGAAAACCACCCTGAAAGAACTGAGCATAGATTATATTTTCCAACAACCGCTGTTTCTGAAAACTCAAAAAAGGGAGATTTGCTCCTGATAGGGCAAAAACCCGATGGAAGTGTCTTGGTGGTGGTGACCAAGGAAAATAGCAATATTGAATCACAAATTCTCTGGCTGTTTGGATTGCAACAAGTCGGGGAAAGTTTTTCTACTTTTGAAATAGAGAAAGAAAAGGATATCGATCTGGGATTTGGGCCACGTTTCATTTTGGAAGAACTGGGAATTCCCATCAAAGAAACAAATGAAAAATTTTTGGAATTAATGCTCAAGGAATTTAATGGGAGCTTCCCTCCGACAAAACTTTTTTCAAAATTTGCCAGAGAAACCATCCCCGAAGTCACGTCGAAAGAAAATTCTGATAGCGCACTTATGGCTTGGGTCAACCAAGAAGAAATTCTTTTTCGAACTTTGGAAGGGCACATAGTTAAAGAAAGATTAAAGAATGGTTTTGGAGATGATGGCTGGAATGTTGATGAATTTATAAGCTATTCTTTGAGCGTGCACAATAGGAGGAAGTCTCGTATGGGGCATGCGTTGGAAAATCATTTGGAGTATATATTTAAAGAGCATTCCTTAAAATACTCACGCGGGAAAATAACCGAGCAAAAAAGAAAACCTGATTTTATCTTCCCCGGTATTGAGCAATATAGAAACCCAGACTTTCCAGAACATGAACTAATCATGCTTGGCGTCAAGTCAACTTGCAAGGATAGATGGCGTCAGGTTCTTTCTGAGGCAAAAAGAATTCCTGCAAAACACCTCTTAACATTGGAGCCTGGAATAAGCGAACATCAAACCGAGGAAATGAAAGAATCATCCCTCCAGTTGGTAATTCCAAAAGAACTACAATCTTCCTTTAAATCCAGTCAGCAAAACTATTTATGGGATGTAAGCGAACTTCTGGATTTATTAGTTGAACACCAGTGAACATAAAGTTTTTATTTCATTACGCGATATCATTTATTCAAATCAAGCTGGTCAGACTTTTGGACAGGTATCCCCGCATGGAAGCGATTGAAATTTGCCCCATTTTTTTCTCCAACAAGGTTTCCCACTGAACGTCTAGTGAATTCAGTTCCAGAATAGCATGTTCACCGTTTTTTCATTATATCAGGAGCAAACCCTTCAATTTGATGAACCCCATTGCAATTTGCTTATTTGCATTGAGTGTCATAATATAAAGCCAAATCCCACCTCAAAAAAGCCGCATGGGCACAAGTTAAATTTTTGTGCATGACTGCCGGCCCTCTGTAAAGGATCATATGGACTATGATATTACAGAACCAGCCCCTGAATCCCTTGTAGAATCGCTACGCGCTTTTGGTTACAGCCTGCAAACAGCTGTTGCCGACCTGATAGACAACAGTATTACAGCGCAGGCAAAAAATATCTGGATAAATATTAATTGGGACGGGGAAGATTCTTATATCTCCATCAAGGATGACGGTGAGGGGATGTCAGAGCCCGAACTGATTGCGGCCATGCGTCCAGGTACAAGAAGCCCCCTTGAAGAAAGGTCTCCCAAAGATCTGGGGCGGTTTGGACTGGGATTGAAAACAGCTTCTTTTTCTCAGTGTAGACGGTTGTCCGTAATTTCCAAAAAGAAAGACAGTCCATGCAAGTCTAGATGCTGGGATTTGGATTACATCAATGATTCAAAAGAATGGAGGCTTCTAAAAAACATAACTCCAGATCCGTTGGAATTACTAGATGACAACTTGGATCAAAACGGAACCATTATATTTTGGCAGAAAATGGACCGAGTTACCGGTGGTACCAGGCCGGAGGATGACAAAGCATATAAAAGATTTCTGAAATCTGTTGAGGACATTAAAAATCACCTTGCTTTGGTTTTTCATCGCTACATGGAAAAGCCCAGTGGTTTGAAAATATGGATTAATAAAAGAGCGACCCAGGCTTGGGACCCTTTTCTTAAAAAAGAAACGGCTACACAGCAGCTGACTAATGAAAAACTGGTCTGTAGAGAAAAAGAGTTTTTTATCAGGCCTTATGTTCTTCCGCACCAATCGAAAATCACCAAAGAAGTTCATAATAATGCAGCAGGTCAACAAGGATGGAATGCTTCACAGGGGTTTTATGTCTATCGAAATGAGAGACTTCTTGTTCCCGGAGACTGGCTTGGCCTTGGTTTTAAAAAAGAGGAGCATTACAAACTTGTTCGCATTCAAGTTGATTTACCGAACTCCATGGATAGCGAGTGGCAGATAGATGTCAAAAAATCCAGGGCCAGACCCCCCGGCCATCTGCGAGCAGACTTGACGAGAATCGCAAAGGCGTCACGTGGGAAAGCTGTTCAGATCTACCGCCACAGGGGAAGAGTTATAGCGAGACAGTCATCGCAGGACCATATTTTTTTATGGCAACAGAAAGTCCGACACGGAAAATATTACTATTCCATTAACAGAGAGCATCCCATTATCAAAAAAATATTCGATTCGGTAGGGACGGAATATATTGAACCTCTTCTCAGGATTCTTGAAGAAACAATCCCGTCTTCTCACATAATAATCTCAAGTTCGGAAGAACCCGAAAAAGTTGGAAACCCGTTTGAGAACTCTTCCTATAAGGACATAGAGAAAATCATTCAATCTTTATATTCCTCTTTCATGGAAAACGGCTGTGACAAGGAGGAAGCTTTTTCCCGCCTAATTACCATGGAACCATTCAATTATTACCCTGAGTTAATTGAGCAATTTAAAAACCAAATTGAGGGTGGTGTGTAATGGCGCATTATTCTTATGATCGTGTTAGATCGATCGTGATGATGAATCTGCGTAACAAGGACGAGACAATAACAGCAGAAATTGTTACAACAGAAATTTCATTATTACTTGATGCGCTTAAAGCGGCAAACCTAGTTGATGAAATTGATCCAGATATTCTGTTCAGAGATATTTCCAGTGAAATAACTGTTTGGCAGCCTGACCCTTCTGTCCTTCGAGGTAAAAAACATATTGACTGGCTCCCAGAAAGAAAGTCTGAAATTAAATGGGGTTTCTGGAAGCGATACGAGCAATATCTTGAAGAAGAAAAAGGCCGCCCTCCCTCGGTAGTAAAAAAACTGCACTCCATTACAGATGACATCCTCAATGATATTGGCAATCCTTTGGACGGCGGGTCATGGGACAGGAGGGGAATGGTTATGGGAGAGGTCCAGGCTGGGAAAACGGAAAACTACACTGGGTTGATCTGCAAGGCGGTGGATGCAGGCTACAAGCTGATAATAGTACTTGCAGGAATGAACAATGACCTGAGAAGTCAGACACAATCCCGCCTTGATGCTGAATTCCTCGGATTTGAAAGTGAGCTTGGAAGGCTTCATGGTGGCACCAGCACGATAGGAGTGGGCAGACTTTCGGGTCATGGGCAACTTGTCGTTCAACCTCTTACATATAGTGCTCAACATGGTGACTTCAGAACCAGATCGGGTACCAACTGGTTGTTGGGAGGTGATCCTCTTCTTCTGGTAGTAAAGAAAAATACGTCTGTTTTAAAGAGAATACTCAAATGGGTGAGGAGTCAGGGACAGACAAGTCCTGAAACAGAGGAAAAAGTTGTGAATAATGTTCCTCTTCTTTTGCTGGATGACGAAGCTGATAATGCTTCCGTCAATACCAAGTCAGAGGAAGACGACCCAACCGCAATCAACAGGTCCATAAGGAGCATACTGAAAACTTTTTCGCAGAGTTCCTATGTCGGTTATACGGCAACTCCATTTGCAAATATTTTTATCCTTCCCGATGATGGAGACAGTATTTCTGAATTTGGGGAGGATCTTTTCCCCAGAAACTTTATTTATTACATAACGCCTCCTGATAATTACACGGGTGCGGCAAGAATATTTGGGTTTGCAGAAAATCTGGACGGAATCGTTCCGGAAGACCATGGACTCCCTTTAATCAGAGATGCCAACGACAACGAGATTGTTTTCCCATTCGGGCATAACAAAAATTTACCGGTCGCGAGCCTGCCTGATTCAATGATGGAAGCCATGAAGGCTTTTGTTCTGGTGTGTGCGGCGAGGCGTGTCAGAGGTCAATTTGATACACATAATTCGATGCTCATTCATGTAACAAGATTTAATTTGGTTCAGGAGCAAATCCAGGGACTAGTTGAAGATGAACTTATAGATATGCAGAGAATGCTTGAATATAAAACCGGCGCACAGGCTGAAACGCTTCTCAATGAACTTCAGGAACTGTGGGAGGATGATTTTGTGGGTACCTCCGATATTGTTGTTGAGCGAACAGAAGACGATACTCTCACCCCCGCAACATGGGAAGAAGTCCGTGAAGAACTTCTTGAGGCAATCCTTAAAATCCAGATAAAAGGCATTAATGGACTAGCCAAAGGAGTCTTGAAGTACGACGAAAACCCGAAAGGGCTTAACGTAATTGCCGTTGGAGGGGACAAACTGTCGAGAGGCCTGACGCTGGAGGGTTTGTCAGTCAGTTATTACACACGACCAGCTCGAAATTATGACACTCTTCTCCAAATGGGAAGATGGTTTGGATACAGACGAGGATATCTTGATCTATGCAGATTATATACTACAGGAGAGATTGAAGGATGGTATCAGTATATTGCTGTGGCCAGCGAAGAAATGAAACGTGAGTTTAGATTGATGGAATTGAGCAACCTTACTCCCGAGGACTATGGTCTGAAAGTCAGGACACATCCGAACGGGCTTAATATTACAGCTACAAACAAGATTCGCAATGGGAGGCGGATGCTTGCTACTTTTTCGAACAACCTTTCCATGACAACTGTTTTTGCCAAAAATAAAAATGCTCAAGAACAGAACTTTACCCATGCAGACGGTTGGATAAAAAATCTCGCCACACCATCTAGACGGACAAGGCCAAGTGATCTCGTATGGGAAGAGGTAGCTTTCGGGACAATCAAGGACTTTCTTGATCCGTTTCAGATACATCCCTTTTCAAAAAACGCAGACCCTGGTCTGATAATAAAATACATAGAGAAGGTTAACGAATTTGGAGAACTGACCAGATGGACGGTGGCAGTTATTTCAAACAGCATGACTCAAAGAAAGCATTCCATTGGAGGTCATGATATAGGGCTTACCAGCCGTGAAGATGCGACACCGACCACTGACCTCTACAGACTTTCAAATTCCAATATTATCAGCCCCCAGGATCAGTATATTGATTTGTCTAAGGAGGAAAGAGATGAAGCTCTAGCAAATACTATTGAGGCGTATAACAGAGGAGATACGAGCCACAAAAAAAGACCGGATGATCCCAGCGGCCCGTTTATCAGAAGGGTTAGAAGCCCTGAAAAGGGCCTCCTCCTAATTTATTCTTTAGACTCCGATCAAGCTAAGCACAACGAGACTGTTTTTACCGACCTTCCCATAATCGGTTATGCCATCAGTTTT
>CAZBBE010000065.1:0-7371 GCA_964489755.1 uncultured bacterium
TTACACTCAGGTCGTTCACGGTTCTTCTGATGACCTGGTGGAGCATGAGTGGGAGATCCAGTTGCAGTTTCCCGCGTCCAATGAGATCGGCCTGGTCTGGAACAATGTTTCCAGTGACCTAGGTACTTTCTACCTTCAGGATGCATTTGGTGGAGCAATGATCAATGTGGATATGACCCAACAGGACAGTTATATAGTGGATAATCCGGCATTCACAACTCTTAAAATTTTGGTCACACCGTCCGGGGGCGGGGGTGAAGACTTTTCCGGTCCGCACTGGCACGTATCGGTGGACGGTTCGGATGAGACTGGTAATGGTACTGTTCAGGAGCCGTTTGCAACTGTTCAAAAAGCAGTGGATATGGCAGGAGTCCAGGATACAATACATGTTCACCCCGGGACATACTATGAGAACATTATTATTGAGAATAAAAACCTCTTTATCAACGGACAAGCAGGTCCCTCAGTGACCATTCTGGACGGAAATGGTGGCAGGGTCATTGAGTTTAATAATGTAGGTCTGCCCGCTATGCTGAAAGGGTTCACCATTCAAAACGGATACGCTGAAAATAATGGAGCTGGAGTGTTTGTTGTGTCTTCTCACATTCGTCTGCGCGATTTAATTATTTCCAATAATTCTTCAAGTGGTGATGGAGGAGGAATATTTTCTGTGCAGTCAACACTTATTTTAAGAAATTCGGTCATTAAAGAGAATTATTCTGGAGATGACGGAGGTGGCTTTCTTTTCTTTTCCGATGATACAACAATGGACAATTTTCTGGATGTGGAAAATACAGAATTTTCAAACAACGAATGTGTTGATCAGGGTTGTGGTTTATTTGCTGGAGGAATGGGATTTGACATAAGTATCCTAGAATCAAAATTTGTAGAAAATTCTGGAGGACGTTATGTTGGTTGCCGGATAAATGGTGACGTGGAATTTGAGATATTTAATTCTACAATAATTGGTAATCAGGCTCAGCAATATGCAGCTGGTGGTGGATTTTCCAACGGTTGTTCTGGTGTATTATATAAAGTCAATATTGCAAATAATATTGCCAACTTAGATGGCTCCGGAGGGAACTCCGGTGGATTGTCTGTCTGGAGTGGCGCTAACGTGGGTTTTATCAATTGCAATTTTGTTGATAATGAAGCAGCCTACGGTGCTGGACTTACAGTAGGAGGCGGAGGTTCTGCCGGGCTTGTTAATTCAATCCTGTGGGGGAACTCTAATGACCAGTTGGCAGTAACTTCTTGGAATGATATGGGTGGTGATGCGGTCATATATTATTCTGATTTTCAGGATGGTGAAGAAGGAATTAATGTATTAGATGACCTATCAAGCTATGTTTGGGCGGAAGGGAACATAAGTTCAGACCCGTTATTTATTGGTGAAGGTCCCAACCCTCATTTGCTGACAGAAAGCTCGCCTTGTGTGGATGCGGGGACAGCCTTTCTTGAGTTTGAAGAGGACACCCTTGAAATTCCACCGGAAGCGTACAATGGTACAGCGCCAGATATGGGAGCATTTGAATCTCCTTTTGGTACTGTTGGAGGAGACCCGGATTTTATGGTAACCATCAATGCTGCCGGTGAAACTGCAGACTATGACCTGACACTTGGATTTTCACCAACCGCAACTGATGGATTTGACCCCGGCTTGGACCAGTATGCTCCTCCGGCCCCACCACCGCCATCTTTTGATGCCGCACTGAGTTGGAACGGCGAACGGTTCTACACTCAGGTGGTAAATGGTTCCGCCAATGATTTGACGGAACATGAGTGGGAATTACAGTTGCAGTTTTCCTTATCTAACCAAATATCGTTAACATGGGACAATTCCGGTTGGAGTGAGTTAGGAACATTTACATTGCAGGATCCTTTTGGAGGTGGACTAATAAATATAAACATGACTCAACAAGATGGATTTATGGTGGATAATCCTTCCTTTACTTTGTTAAAAGTATTTGTTACACCTTTTGGAGGTGAACCGGGACCGGAAATTCCTTATGGGTTTGAATTCTTCCCAACTCCTTTTTCAGCTATTGTTCAGGGAATTGCAACCGTTGATCAGGTACCAGCCTCCAATGGTGACTGGGTAGCAGCCTTTGATGAGGAAGGTAACTGTGCGGGCGCCCAGCAGTTAACCTTGTTTGATGGACAGGCATATATTAATCTTGCTGTTTATGGGGATGACCCTTTGACCCCAAATGTGGATGAGGGAATGAACGACGGTGAAAATTTTCTGTTGGTTGTTTATGATGACTCAGAGGATACCTATCTTATTTATCCTGAATCATTCAGTGGCTGGTTCAATAATAATGGAGCACCCTTACCGGGTTTTGATGACCCAAGCGTTGTGTTCAATTTCCAGACCACCTACACGGATGAGATCGAAATGATGGAAAGCTGGAATCTCATTTCATTTGATATTGCCATGGAAGAGAATGCTCCCGAGGATGTATTTCAGGGTTTGATCTCGGATGAACAGTTGATCTATGTAACCGGATTTAATGAGGATGGTTCCATTTTCTTTGACCCTAATGGGCTTTCGTTTCTGAATACCCTGACAGAGCTCGAACCGGCGCACGGTTACTGGGTAAAAGTGTCAGAAACACTTTTGTTAGAGCAAGAGGGACAGCCCATCCCTGCAGACTTTTCCATTGACCTGAATTCTGGTTGGAATCTCATTGGTTACTGGCTCCATGAATCCATGCCCACAGAGGATGCCTTCATTGAATTGATCCTTTCAGATAATCTCATTTACGTGACCGGTTTTACGGAAGAGGGAGCGGTGTTCTATGACCCTGTAGGGCTACCATTCCTGAACACTTTAACGGAACTTAATAATGGGTTTGGATACTGGGTGAAGGTCACTGAGGGTGTGAATAACTTTACCTATCCTGAACCATCCGGAGCTTTAGCTAAGGTAGTTGATATCAGAAAAAATTCCGACATAACGCCAACAAACCGATTCATGTTTATCAATGGAACGGTGTCCTTTGAGGATGTCCAAGTAACTGAGGAATCTTATGTAGGCGTTTACACAGAAAGCGGATTCCTTATTGGAGAAATGAAACTGTTGGAGAATGGTTATCTGCAAACTGGAGCTATCTATGGAAATGATTTGACCACCCGGATAGTAGATGGAGCTGAAGCAGGAGAACTGCTGACGTTTTCTTATGGTGAGTTCGAATCTGACCCCATAGAGGTTCGGTTTTCAGATAATATGGAACTGCACAAGGTAGACCTCACATTCAGAAATATTCCCGATGAATTTGCGCTATTGCAGAATGTCCCCAATCCTTTTAATCCCGTAACATCCATTCAGTACAGGCTCCCAGAGCAGGCTCATGTACTGCTCTCTGTATATGATATTCTTGGAAGAAAGGTAAGAACCCTGGTGAATGAAATGAGAGATTCTGGAACCTATTCAGTTAGATGGAACGGTACAACGGATTCAGGTGAAGCAGTGGGAAGTGGAGTGTACATTTATGAGTTGACCACTCCGCAGTTCATCTCTACCAGGAAGATGATCATTATTAAATAGAAAATACAATCTGATACATGAATAAGGTCCCTATTTTGATCAGGCTGGTTTTTTCCAGCCTGATTCTCACTCAAATTGGTTTAAGTCAAAATGGTGTACAGGAACCTGAACTTCTGGTATCACCTCCTTTGGAAGCAAATGAAAGTATGAGAGAACAGGACCCTGACCTGTTTTATGAATGGGAGGGTGATCCTCGTTGGTTAACCGGTGTCAATTGGGGAGGAGATATTTTCTTTGGCGGTATTGGAAGAGGCTCAAATTTTTTCGGTTCTAATTTAAGTGATGATGATTATGTGGATGTGAAAATCATTTTTGAAAGTACGGACACAACATGGTCTCAGATATACCGCCGGGATATGAGCTATGCCGCTATGGGACCGGGCGTATTTTTAGGTTCAGCCTGGGATATGTCTGATGCGGAAAGCCCGAGAAGGTTGAACATCTGTGTGTCAGAGTGGGATGATGGAAGCGGTGAGCATCCGCCAAATATGATGTGGGACCCGGATGAGACCTATTTAGGAAGAAGGGAATATTTTTTTATAATGAACAGTGACTATGATGGTACCGGTACAAGCTATGATGACGATAATTATGGACCCTCTGGAGATGTTTTATATGGAGCATGGCTTAAACTGTATGATGGGAACTCATTTCTTGAGGCAGACCCTTCTGAATTGGATATTAAATTGGCCCACATAAGAAATTTTCAAGCCATCTCCGGTGACCAGACCAATCAATTATACTGGGAATTTGATGAACAGGATTTGGATTTTTTCAGGCTTTATTTTGGAGATGATGAGGATAACATGGAAATGATCTCTGAGATTGGACCGGAAGAAAGATCATTTTTCCACAGTGGATTGGTAAATTATGTGAAATATTATTATCGCCTGGAAGGGGTCACAAACGATGGAAATAATTCATATCAGAGTAAGACAATTCATGGTATCCCTCATCCTGTTTCAGTCAACGTGAATTTTATTGGTGGATTGAATCCCTACTCCAACTATGGAGATATCTGGGGCTACACCCACCCTGAAACGGGGACCGAGTTTGCTCTCATCTGTGTTCGTAACGAGGGTTTGAGTATTATTGATATTACCAATGAACCTGTGGAGGTTGGATTTGTTTCGTCAGTGTCACCGGGCAATGATGCCAAGGATGTGAAAGTGTATGATCATTATGCGGTGCTCATAAAGGAATATGAACCGGCACAGGTCATTGACCTCCATGATCCGTCTAATCCAGATGTGATATCAACGATCCATTTTGGAAATAACGGTTCTGATGGTGGAGCACACAATTGTTATATGGATGGGTCTGTGCTCTACGTTATCGGTCAAGATACAGATGGCTTAGAAATTTATGATTTATCTGACCCGGGAAGTCCAACATTTATTAGTCATTATCCAACATATTATTATCACGATATTTATGTGAAAAATGGTCTGGGGTATGCTGCCGGGATTTACGGAGACGGAGTGGATATATTGGATTTGAGTGACCTGGAAAATCCACAAGTGTTGGCAACCTTCAATTATCCCGCATCAGGGGCACATAATACCTGGACAACAGAAGATGGAAATTATGTCATTGTTGGTGATGAGATCGGCGGGGGTCCGTGGACCCGAATTTTTGATATTCATGATCTGGATAATATCAATATGGTCTCGGAATACATCGTGGATAATGAGGCGGTTGTTCATAATTCTTATGTGAAGGGCAATCTTCTTTATGTAGGCCACTATACTGAAGGAATCAGGATTGTGGATATTACTGACCCTGTCAATCCACAGGAGGTTGGATACTATGACACCTACCTTCCTAATGAATATGGATATTTAGGATGCTGGTCTGTCTATCCGTTTTTTGATTCGGGAAAGATTATCGCTTCGGACATGCAGTCCGGGTTGTTTGTTCTTACCCACGATAGCGGTTTGAGTGCGGAGTATTCCCAGGGATGGAATCTCGTTGGTTTACCGATTGCTGGAGAAAGTGTGCCATATAATGAGGTGTTTCCCGATGTTGTCGAGGGTACTCTTTATGAATTTGATGATTCTTATGAACAGGTGTCCACGTTGAACCCAGGAAACGGCTACTGGCTCGTGTTTGAGAATGGAGGGACAACGGTTTTTTCCGGTGATCCAATTCAGGAATTGACTTTATCCCTTTCTCCAGACTGGAATCTGATTTCAGGAATCGGATTTTCAGTGAGCATCAGTTCAATAGATGACCCTGACGGTTTGATTGTTCCTGGTACGGTTTATGATTTTGACGAAACGTATTCTGATGCTGAAACAATTGAACCGGGAAAAGGATATTGGTTAAGAAGCTCAGGTGAGGGTGAGATTACACTCTCAGGTTCAGCACAAGCAGGAAGAACAATCTCCTTTCATCCACCAGAGCATTTGAACACAATAACAATCAATAACACATCTTTATATTTTGGAATTGATGTAGCGGAAAAAGAAATACTGAGCTACAGCCTTCCACCAAAACCTCCCGCACCCGCAAGGGACGTCCGTTTTACTGGTGACACCAAACTTTGTATGGCAGATGATTGTGTGATTGAGATTATGAATGATGGACAACCCATAATATTTAATTATGATATTAAAGATGGAGAGGTCTGGGAGATTGTTGATGAAAGTGGCAATGTGAGGCTGTGCTATGGTGTTCAAACAATGGAACTGAGCAGCGAATCGGGATCATTTAATTTAAGAAAATCCACATCTCCCATTTTTCCGCCCTCTTTTTCCATGTTTCCAGCTCATCCCAATCCATTCAATCCAATCACAACACTACGATATGACCTTCCAACAGATGCATTTGTTACTATAGGTGTTTACGATATGCTTGGAAAAAAGATTGTCCAACTGGTGAACACTACACAGTGGGCAGGATCCAATTCGGTCCGGTGGGATGCAACAGACAAAATGGGAAGACCTGTGAGTGCTGGTATTTATCTCTACCAGATACAGGCAGGAGAGTTTGTAGAGACCAAGAAGATGGTATTGTTGAAATAACCCCCCCCTATTTGCAAATAAGTGGAGGACGGTGTAAATTGAACAGATAAAAAAGTGTAAAAGATGATGGAAATATTCATTAATAAGACATGAGTAATTATCAGTAGTGAATATCAAGCACAAACAAATAGTGTGACAACTCCAGTACATTCATGTGCATCCTTTGATTGGATAAATGCCAGAACCTGATTAATTTTCACCTTTAAGTTTGAAAAACTTATGATGAAACAAACAACTATTTTTACGTTGTTTTTTATAACGTTTTGTTTGGTACAGGTTGGGTGGGGGCAGAACGCCTGGATTAATGAAATCCATTACGATAATTCAGGTGGCGATACAGGTGAGGGGGTGGAAGTGGTTATACAAACTCCTAGTAATTATACCCTTTCTGATTTTACTGTTACCCTTTACAATGGTAGCAACGGGACACCGTACAGCTCTCTCCAAACTTTGGACAGTTTCACATCAGGTAATACGGAAAACGGTTTCACTTTGTATTACAAGATGATCGCAGGGATTCAAAATGGTGCCCCTGATGGGTTAGCCTTGGATTATGATGGTACACTCATTCAATTTCTTAGTTATGAAGGCTCCTTTACTGCTTCCGGTGGTGCAGCCGACGGCGAGAGTTCAACAGACATCGGGGTTACTGAAACGAGTAGTACTTCGACTGGGAAGTCACTACAGCTTACCGGTAATGGCACTCAATATTTAGATTTTACTTGGCAAGCGAACTTAGAGCTATAAGTCAGTCAAGTGGGATGCGACAGACAGCATGGGAAAACCAGTGAGCGC
>CAZBBE010000066.1:0-7331 GCA_964489755.1 uncultured bacterium
TAAAAAATGATTTTAGCTCGAAAATACCAAAAGGGGTGTCTACATATTTCCCTCTTGTGCTCCTGCTTACTGTGGAAATGTCCACATTGATTTCATCCGCAATATCTTGCAATTTCATAGGATCTAATACATCAATATCTCCATTGAAAAATGCAGGCTGTCTGAGAATAATGGATTCCATTACTGCTGCAAGTGTGTGTCGGCGTTGTTGAACAGCCTGAATCAATATGCCTGCGCTTTCAACTCTCTCTTTCAGATACTTCTTATCTTTTTCCACTAATGATTTACCTGCGGATAAATCCTTATACATTTCATTTATGGCTAATTCCGGAATATCTCTGTCATTCGTTCTTATTACCCATTTCTCCTCTCTTTTGTAAATGATAAGGTCTGGAATCACCACTGTTTCTCTCCCGGTAATCTTTCCTTCTCCGGGATGAGGGTTCAATCTACCAATTTGTTCCAGTGCCGCCTTTAGTTCATCCCGTGTACATTTGAAGTGTTTTTCTATTTTTTCAAATCTTTTATGGATGAAATCATCATAACATTCCGCTACAATCAAATAGGGCAGTGAATGGGACTCTTCATTCAGTTGAACTAATAAACATTCCTTTAAATCACGTGATCCTATCCCCTTGGGGTCTAAGCTCTGAACAAGATTCAAAATAGGTATCAAGTCTTCTTCATTTAGATCAAACCTGTCTGCAATCATGGCCAGTTCAACGTCCAAATACCCACGTTCATCTATATTCCAAATTATCTCCTCACATAATGTTCGTTCCAAGTCACTGAGAGAATAATCATCCAATTGTTTAATGAGTGTTTCCATGAAGTCCAGCTTGTCCGGAAGGGGAAAATCCAATAGGTTTTTTTGTTCCCCTTTAGGTTGAATAATCTCAAACTCATAATCTACCGGATCCATATCCAATGAATTATCTTCATCCTCAAATATTTCTTCTGTTTCGGTTTCCTGCTCTACAGATTCCAGAACAGGATTCAATTCTAATTCGTTTAAAATATATGCTTCCAGAGAAAGAGAATTTAATTGAAGTAACTTTGCCTGAAGTATCTGTCTGGGAGACAGGGTCTGTCTTAAAGATTGTTTTTGTTCCAACCTTGCCATCAGTTTAGACTAAATTTTTCACCGAGGTAAAGCCGGCGGGCTTCTGGATCGTTTGCCAGTTCATCCGAAGTACCTGATTTTAAAATTTCACCTTCAAAGAGCAGATAAGATCTATCCGTAATTGATAGTGTTTCTCTAACATTGTGATCGGTAATCAATACTCCAATGTCACGATTCTTCAGGGAATGAACAATGGATTGAATGTCTTCAACAGCAATTGGATCCACGCCAGCAAAAGGTTCATCCAATAAAATAAAATCGGGGTCAATTGCTAAAGATCGGCAAATCTCAACTCGTCGCCGTTCTCCTCCCGAAAGGCTTCCTCCTTTATTTTTTCTCAGATGTGAAATTGATAAGTCTTCAAGTAATTTATTGATTTTTTCTTCTTGGTCCGACTTTGACATATCTGTCAACTCTAAAACTAAACGGAGATTGTCCTCAACTGATAATTTACCAAAAATAGACGGTTCCTGAGAAAGGTAGCCAATTCCTTTTCTGGATCGCTTGTACATTGGATCGCCTGTAATATCTTTTTGATTTAAAAATATTTTTCCATTTGTAGGCTTTATCATACCGGTAATCATATAAAAAGTAGTGGTTTTCCCTGCTCCGTTTGGACCGAGTAGCCCTACGATTTCTCCCTTATTGAGTATTAAGTCCACATCACGAACCACCAATTTTTTTCCATATTGCTTGTGAAGGTTTTTTGCCTCTATAGAATGTCCGTTATTCATTTAACATCCTGTCGGTCACACCTGAGGGTTGCAGGATCTTCCAGTATTTCATCTCCATATCAGATTCAAACCCTACTCCATATACAGTATCTTGGTTTTCCGTTACCACCTGCACAGAATCATCTGTAAAAATACGCTGTTTTGAATGATCCCAAGACAAAGTGTCTGTAAAAAGCGTAACCCCGCTATCTGACTTCACCACAACTGACTGAATGGCTCTCATAAAATTACTCTTTTCATTTATTTCTGCACTGTGTGAAGTTAGGTGTGTCGTATGAATTTCAGAATGGTCAAAAAAATCCATTGTGACACTGTCATCCAGGAAAATAAAACTTTTTTGCCGATATTTTTTTAAATATCCGGATTGTACTATTGCCCGCACCAACCCTTCTGTTGTCAGGGTAATAGTTGCATCCCAGCTTTCCTGATCGGGTCGATTTGTTCTTTTTTCTCCTCCCATTTCTTGGGTGGATGACAGGCAACCTGATACTATTATTCCTAAAATAATAAACAAGAACCAAATGATGTGTCGAAAAAAAATCATAAGTCTCTCAACATTTTTGTTTTCATATCCTCTAAACATTTTTCATAAGCACCCAATTCCGTCAGTATCCAATCTATAAATTCTCTGAAAGCTCCTTCACCACCCCTTGTTTTGGTAACAAAAACTGCTTTCTCTTTAACATCCGAATATGCATTTTGTACTGCTACAGGAAGTCCCACTTTTTCCATCACAGGAATATCTATAAGGTCATCTCCGATATAGGCAATCTCATCATCTTTCAATTTATACTTTTGTTTCAATTTTTCATAAGGGATAAGTTTATTCAGTGTTCCGTTATACACATCAGAAATCTTTAACTCACTCAAACGAATTTCGGTTGCCTGGGAATATCTTCCTGAGATGAATGCCAAAAGAAAACCAGCAGTCTTTGCCATCACAACTGCAGTACCATCCTGAACACAAAAACGTTTCAATTCCAAGTTTTCTGCTCCTTTTAATACCGTCCCATCAGTGATAACACCATCCACATCTGAAATAATTAACTTTATCTTTTTCAAGCGCTGTTTTACATTCATTTTATTGCCTGATGTATTCGTTTTAAAGTTGTTAACAAGTCGGATAATTTATCCAAAGGCCATTGGGTTGTGGCATCGGATTTTGCTTCATTTACATTATCATGTACTTCTAAAAAAACTCCGTCACAGCCAGCAGCAACCGATGCTTTAGCTAAAACCGGAATATATTCCCTCATCCCACCCGTAACGTTTCCAGAAGTCCCTGGTATTTGAGCGCTGTGTGTTGCATCAAAAATAACAGGATATCCGGTTTTTTGCATCATCGAAATAGAGCGAACATCTGTTACTAAACTTTCATAACCGAAGGTTGTTCCTCTTTCTGTCAATAATATATTTTTATTTCCTGTAGATTCAATTTTTTGAACTATGGTATCTACTTTCCACGGTGCCAGAAATTGACCTTTTTTTACGTTAACAGTACATTGTGTTTTCCCTGCTGCTAACAATAAGTCTGTTTGCCGACATAAGAACGCAGGAATTTGCAGTACATCAACCACTCCTGCAACCACCGCAGCCTGATCCGGATTGTGAACATCTGTTAGAATGGGTACACCGACTGTTGCTTTAATCTCTCCTAAAATATCTAACCCCTGTTCCATACCTAATCCCCGAAAAGATTTTACCGAAGTACGGTTCGCTTTATCAAATGAGCTTTTGAAAACAAAGGGGAGGTCCAGTGAGTCTGTAATTTCCGCTATGGACTCCGCCATATTGAGTGCATGGTCTCTGCTTTCAATGACACAGGGGCCAGCGATAATAGGTAGTTTATCTCCTCCAAAATGAACTCCACCAACTTTTACACAATGCATCATGCTGAAATTTTCCCATTTTTACATTCAACTGCAGCCTCAATAAATCCTCGAAAAAGCGGATGCGCTTTAAGCACTCTGCTTTTCATCTCCGGATGAAACTGACATCCTACGAACCATGGATGGTCTTTTAATTCTATTATTTCCACCAGATTTAACTCAGAGTTTAACCCCGAAATGATGAGACCGTTTTTTTCCAGTTTTTCCCGAAAACGATTGTTTACCTCCCACCTGTGACGATGCCGTTCCAAAATTTTCTTTTTTCTGTATTCCTTGTAAACCTTACTGTTCAGTTTTAGGTCACATTTATATGCACCCAATCGCATGGTTCCGCCTTTTCTTTTTACCATCCTTTGGGACTCCATAAGGTCTATAACAGGATATGGAGTTTTGGAATCAAATTCCGTACTGTTTGCTTTTTTTAATCCGCAGACATTCCTGGAAAATTCTATAACAGCACATTGGAGTCCGAGACAAATTCCAAAAAATGGGATTCTATGTTCACGAGCATACCGACAGGCTAAAATTTTTCCTTCCGACCCCCGTTTACCAAATCCCGGAAGCAGAAGAATTCCGCTTACAGAAGCGAATTCATTTTTACATTGATTTGGAGAACGTAAATCTTCTGTTGCAACCCACCTAATTTTTATATGGGCATCATTTTCTACTCCTGCATGGTTGAACGCTTCCAATACACTCTTATAGGCATCGGGAAGTTCGGTATATTTCCCGCACATAGCAATAGTCACTGAATGAACGGGGTTTTTATAATGATGGATAAATTTTTTCAGTGCCGACACATCAGGTTCCCCGGACAATTCCATCCGCTCTGAAATCAACTTCCCCAATTTTTGTTTGTCCAACAAAAGGGGAACTTCATAAATACTGTTTACGTCCCGTCCTTCGATGACATGAGCTGCATCCACATTACAAAATAAGGCGATTTTTTCTTTTACCGATTTCTCTATCCGGGTTTCAGAACGACATAAAATAAAATCTGGACTTAACCCAATTTCTCTCAATCTCATAACAGAATGTTGAGTCGGTTTTGTCTTTACTTCCTCACTCGCTTTTACGTAAGGAAGTAGGGTAACATGAACAATTATATGGTTATGATAACCAACGTTTACCGACATTTGCCTAATAGCTTCCATAAATGGAAGACTTTCAATGTCACCGACCGTACCTCCTACTTCACAAATGACCACATCAAATCGTTTTGGTTTATTGACTGATTCTATTCGGGTTTTAATCTCATCGGTAATGTGAGGGATCACCTGAACTGTTTCACCTAAGTAATCTCCGGCTCGTTCTCTGTCTAAAACAGTACTGTAAATTTGACCGGAGGTGGCATTATTGTGTTTGCTCATATCTACATCTATGAACCGCTCATAATGCCCCAAATCCAGGTCTGTTTCCGATCCATCATCCAAAACAAACACCTCTCCATGTTGATAGGGATTCATTGTTCCCGGGTCAACATTTAAATAAGGGTCCAGTTTCAAGATAGTCACCCTTATCCCGGCGCTTTTTAACAGGTAACCGATGGATGAAGCGGTAATGCCTTTTCCTAATCCAGACATAACTCCACCCAATACGAAAATATATTTAACGGGATTACGAGGCATAATGTATTTCCAATCGTTTAATATCTTCTGCCGTATCCACTCCCCGACCTTTACAATCTGTTACAACTGTGTGAATTGAAATTTTGTTATCCAACGCTCTCATTTGTTCCAGTCTTTGCTCTCTTTCTCTTTTTGATGGCGGCAACCCAATAAATTTCTTCAAAATGTGTGTTTTAAATGCATAAATGCCGATATGACGAAAAATTCTGTCGCCCGTTATGGGTTGCCTTGAAAAGTTCATTGCGAAATCTTTTTTGTCCAATTTCACCTTTACCACATCCGGATTTTTCAAATCCTCTACATTTAAATCTGATGTAGCGGCAGTGCCCATTTCTGTATCGCTGTTTTCAAACAAAGAAACAAGGTCGTCTATCAGTTCCGGTTCTATTTCAGGTTCATCACCTTGAACATTCACCACAATATCAGTATCCTCATCCTTCACTGCTTCTGCTATTCTGTCTGTCCCGGATTGATGAAAATTACTGGTCATGATTCCTGACACACCAAATCTTTTTAGCTCAATTTGTGTTTTTTCATCATCTATGGCAATGATGACTTTATCCAATTTTTCTGCTTGAAGAACCTGCCTGTACACTTGGACAATCATGGGTATTCCTCCAATCGGAATGAGGATCTTTTCGGGAAGCCGTGTGGAATTGAGTCGAGCAGGTATAACACCAATATTCATTGTCAGAACTTTGCCGGTCTCTGTTTATCATTAAACACATTAATAGAAAATAGAACTAAAATTAACCCAATACCGGTGTTAGTTTTTAAGGATTTATCTTTCGGATTCTAAGAGCTCACTGATTAAAAACCAAATTTATTTCGGAATCCTATAGAACGCCATATTATATAAATTATGGTTATGTTTTTGTTTATATAATAATGAAAAGATTACGTTTATTCTGAATGATTTGAAACGAGTAAATTCCTCGCCTGATTGTATTAAAATATTTCCGGTTAAACCGATGAAACTAATATACTATTTCTGCGTATGGAGTAAAAATGCCTTTAGAAAGTAATTTCACAGAACAACAATTGTTTGATCAGCTTATCTCATCTCTGGTTCATACAACCTGGGTTTCATTAGGGAAAATAAAAAATCCAATAACAGATAAAATCGAAAAAGATCTACATGTAGCTTCAGTCAATATTGATATGGTTGATATGTTGTACAAAAGAATGGATGGTAATTTATCCGAAGCTGAAGATAAATATATGAGCCAGGTCCTGAGTGAATTGAAATTGAATTATATTCATGAGAAATCTCAAACAGGTGATTCGCATGAAGAGGCTTCAACTGATTCAGCGGAAAATGGTTCTGAGTCAGATATTAAATCAAAAGGTAAATCTAAAAAACAGAAACCAACTACGGGCACTAAGAAGAAAAAGTGATAGATTCATTGTGGGGAAAATGGAATAGGGTCCTAGCTGGCATCGTGCTGGCTTTTTCATTTTTAATCTATTTCATGACCATGTCACCCACAGTTTCGTTCTGGGATTGTGGTGAATTCATTGCCACCTCTTATACCCTGGGAGTTCCTCATCCTCCGGGAAGTCCGCTCTATCTGATCATAGGGCGCATTTTTTCCATGCTACCATTCAACAATGATATTGCCTATCGTGTAAATATGATCTCTCCAATTGTGAGCGCTGTTGCCGTCATGCTCTTATATCTCATAATCGTCAAATTTTCTGCTCATTGGAGAGGAGGAATTAACAATAAATCTGATGCGCTCATTGCTTTTGGTGGTGCATTGGTTGGATCTCTCACCTTTGCATTTACGGATAGTCATTGGTTTAATGCAGTTGAAGCAGAAGTCTATTCCATGAGTACATTTTTTACCGCCATCGTCGCTTGGCTTATCCTTCATTGGGCAGAACGGGCAGATAAACCTGGAAACGAACGATATATCCTCATCATTGCCTATATGTTAGGTCTTGCTACCGGAGT
>CAZBBE010000067.1:0-7301 GCA_964489755.1 uncultured bacterium
TCAGTACCGTTCCGTCCGGCATCACCATTGCACTACCGCAAAGTTGATTTCCTTCATCATCGTTCACCGGGACTTCTGAACCGGAGGAATGCCTTTCAAAAGCACACCAGTCTCCGCTTTCATTGCGTACCCTAACGGTTACAAAAAGTATATCTTCTGCAAAAGAAACACCATAGGAATGGGCTTCCGCCATTACACGTAGTCCCATGGGATAACCTGTTTGTTCGTACTCATCATTAGTGTCAACGATGTTGCCCTGGTGTGCCCAGCGGTCATCAAACTCCATATATACATCGTTATCCGATATATGGCGTCCGGGGATTTCCTGCCAGCAATCGGAATCTTTACGGGACCCTGAACATCCCGGGAGGCTGTCAATATAATCTTCTGCCCACCATCCGGGCCAAAAAGGATCAGTCCCTGTCTCAGTTATCTTTACCGGCCAAGTGTCAGAGTAAGAGCTGTGAGCAAGTAGCGGATAGGGGTCATTGGAATCGGTAAATGGAGTATCCCCAAAAATATCACCAGCGGTCACATCAAGATTATGACTGTTTGTCCGTGCAAATGTAACCGGTTGCCAGTCAGTATTCCACTTTGGATCGTGACGAGAGACCCAGGACTCAGATACCGTTGTACCAAAATATTCATAAACATCATCCTCCGTCCATTCTTCTTTGTCCTCTCCATAATCATATACATCAAAATCATCCGTTCTTTGAGATAATTTCGGACGCAGTGCCCATGGATAAATAAACCCGACCCCTTTTTTTTCAATAGGGTCTCCATAAACATTTGCTACACTCGGATCAATAGAAAATAAAGGGGAATTAGGTAAAGCTATAAATATTTCTTCTCCCTGAAATCCCCACTGGTTAACACCCTGTACCATAGCGATATTTTGAACTAAGGACCCAACTGTCCCTTTATCATCGATAGTTTCAAAAACCACCCCCACATATTTTTCCTCACTATTAGAGAACCAGTCCTGATAGGCCTCCTGAGAGCACCATACATTAACTCCCTGGAGTGTTGTATCGCACACTGACCAATCATCATAATAATAGGAATAATTTTGCCCAGGAATTCCAGCTATAAATGCCACGCGGGGCAAATAAGTATAATCTCCCCACAGCCCTGCCGGATGATTCAGCCATTCGATGAAATTTCCAAAATTTCCCACAGCGCTCTTCACTTTCCCTTTCAGCAGATATCCCCTGGCACGGTCGTTCAAAGGATTGGTAGGAAAAGGAAAATCACCAATCTTACCCAGTGGATTAAAGGGTGGATTATTTTGTGGAATTTCCTGTAACCTGATTTCCGGTTCCGTGCCCAATACAATGGTAAAACATAGTAAAATAAAAACAGGTAAGTGACCACTTATCTTAAATGGAGAGAGGTGTATCATAAGAAGATTATTTTCGGGATAGTGTTCTTATTCTTTGTAGGACCGGAGGATGACTGTAATTCAAAAACACATTTAAAGGATGGGGAGTTAAATTTCCCAGATTTTCAACAGTGAGTTTTTTCAATCCAGAGATCAGATGCATGGAGTCTCCGATGGTTTCTACCGAATATTGATCAGCCTCAAACTCATTTTTTCTTGAGAGAGCATTGGTGAACAGGGATAATAGCATGTTTATTGGAGAAAAAAGGATCTGAAAGAAAACGATGCTTCCATAGACTGATAGTTTTTCCATACTGAAGGCACCAAACAATTGAGGATTTTTCATAAAAACAGAGACCATGAAAAACATGAACCCACTGGACAATATTGACAGGACAATTCCTTTTTGAATATGTTTATTTTTGTAGTGCCCCACTTCATGAGCAACGATCGCAAGGATTTCCTGTACCGATTGTTTTTCCAAAAGTGTATCAAACAGTGCGATGCGTTTACGTTTTCCGATTCCGCTGAAATAAGCATTGGAATGTGATGACCTTCGCGAACCATCCATAACATCTACACGGCTGATTGGAAATTGAACTTTTTCTGAATATGAATCAATTGAATCTTTCAGTTCACCGTCCTCCAATGGTGTAAAGGTATTGAACAGTGGAGCAATAAATGTGATAAATAAGGGCTGAAGAATAAGAATAAAAACGGAAACGATTGCCCATGCATAGAGCCACGCTAAATCATTAAAATATTCGAAAAAATAAAGAATGACCCCCAACAATGGTGTGCCCAAGAGTACCATGAGAAAAATCCCCTTTATTTTATCAATGACATATGTTCTCAAGGTCATTTTGTTAAACCCATATTTCTCCTCAATCACGAAATGTCTGTATAAAGAAAAAGGTGTTGAAATAATATCCTGAAAAATCATAAAGATTCCAAAGAAAAGAAGTCCGTTGACAATCTCTGATTGAAACCCCATACTTCTTACAAATACGTCTAATACATTGAATAAACCGAACACAATAACACAAAGGATTAGCAAGAAATCAAATGTACTGGTAACAACATCAAATTGTTCATTGGTACGGGTATAATTCTGGGAAATTTTATACTTGGACTCATCGTAACTGTTTTTGAACTCTTCTGGAAGTTCAGGGGATAATGATGTAATGTTTAAATATCCTGTTATTCGATTCAGGATGAATTCAACTGTTAACGCTGAAATGATAAAGATAAGATAAAAATTCATTAATCTTTATTTCAGCAAAAGCATTTTTCGAGACTGGGAAAAGGTTGAGCTTTCAAAAAGAATAAAATAAATCCCGGACGCTACGGGAGTTCCATGTTTGTTTAGTCCCTTCCATTCAAAACGATGAAAACCTGCAGGTAGTTCTCTGTTTATCAATGTTGTTATCATTTTTCCCCTGATATCAAAAACAGACAAATGAACCCTTTCCGAGTTTGGAAGATCATACTTGATAACCGTCCTGTTATTGAACGGATTTGGAAAGTTGGGATACAGATGGAAAGATTCAGGTACACTAGGAGATTTCAGTAGTTGTAGTGATTCCACTATATTTACAATTGTAAATGTACCGTTTTGGACCAGGTCTAATTTCTTACCATTTTCAAATTTTAACAGCCAGTGCTCCCCCGGCCCAAGTTCATAATAAAATTGAATAGGTAATTGCATATTTCGAATGTGGATCACAGCTGAATCCTCAGCACAGCGCAGATCATTTTCAAATCGAATATCAAAAGCACCTGCCGGTGGGATCGGAGGCATGGAGCAGGATAAAAGTTCAATATCTTTCTGAGGCTGGACCCCAAAATACAATTTTAAATTTCCGGTTTCAATCCACCCAGAATACTCGAAATTATTTGAACCTTGTTCCTGTCTGGCACGGTTTCCTTGTTCTAACAGGGAAATGCTCCCATCATCAAATGTTCGTACCCAGTATCCCTTTCCCGGTTCCATATATTCAGTATCAAAATATCCATAATTGAAGCCAAAAAACGTGTTTGGTACCAAAATGTTTTCCGGATCAATTATGGTCTCAATAGATAATGCTGAACCAATTCCTGAAAACAGGTTCCAACCTTCCGTCAATTGAAGGGTCATGCTGTCCAGGGGAGTCCCCTGAATACTTTGTTCCCCTCCGGTTTCAAAGCGCAGCCAATAGCCTGTTCCGATTTCTAAGAGAGAATCTAAATAATATGATTCATTGAACCGAAATAGTGTGCCCTCTATTGCTTCAGGATAAACAGTCTCCACATTCTCGTCCAGTACAATTGACGGCAGTCCAACTAAATTCCAGTCATCATTATAATCTACCAATACTAAGGACGTATCAGACACCTGAATGTAACTCTCCCGCGTTAGCTCAATATCATTTCCATCATAATCTGGTATCGTCAAAGAAACGGAATACAGACCCGGAAGCGTAAACTCATGAATTGGATCTACTTCATTTGAAGTAGTGCCATCACCAAAATCCCAATCACGAAACGTGATCACACCTGAGGAAATTTCTGTAAACTGGACAGTAAGGGGGAAATCTCCATTGGTAACGTTCGCTGTAAAATCCGGTGTAGGAACGGGAAGGCCATCAAAAACAGTTTCAATATATCTCACTGTCAATCCCAATAATGATTCATAGTTTTTAAATTGGATAAAGGAGTGATCATTGGGAGCATCTATGTTGATCTCGGACACACTCATCCACTCACTCCATTCTATTAAACCTGCATCATCAAACCAGGAATATGCCGTTCCCTCATCCGGAACATCACTGCTCAATCTGAAGTCGACGAATTTGGTATCTTCAGGAGGGGAAAAATCTCGGTGATTAAAAGTCCAATCCGAGTCTCCTTCCACAGATGGCAGGGATTCCGTCGTAAGGATATTTCCTCCTGTCCGACCTGAATAACATCGAACTTCCATGGTAACACCTGCGCCGTTTTCTGTTTTCATCAAGCCATGTACCGAGTAATCTTTATCCGAGGAAACCAATAACCGTTTCTCAAGATTGGTAACAACATTGTCACCCATACCGGAGTCCCGAATCTGTCCAATGGAACGTTCTCCCCTGAAAGTCACAGAATCATCAAAGAATTCCCAATCACTGTTTAAATTCCAAAGGGTAAATCCCTCCTCCTCCATATTTCCCATCCACACTTTTTCTTTTCCCAATCTGTATTCCATTGAGCTCAGATTTGAGTCCACTAGAACGGAAGAAATAAACCCATTACGATTGAGTTTTACGGGTGGCGATACCCAAATAGAGTCGGCCTCGAAAAAAGAAACTGTTCTACGATTGTACACGGTTGTCTGGGGCATTAACAGTGTATCCATCATGACATGGGCATGAACGGATTGCCGGTCAATATGAAGGGTTGTACTCAACGCTTTTGATTTCATGGCAATATCATCCAAAATATGAAGCCCCAGTTCACCCTCAGCAGGAACCGGAATAAAATCATCAATGATAACAGGGTCAAGAGTAAATTCGTAAAAACCGGTCTCATCAATTTTACTCTGTAATACCATAGATGGAAATGTTTCTGCATAGGAAAGGTCAAAAACAAAATTTCCTAAAGAATGAGCGATAAGCTTACCGTTATATATCTCAACACCCTGAATGATATGGGGATGATGCACAACAACCAGGTCAGCACCTGAATCTATAGCGAAGTGCCGTACCTCGCGGTCCCACATGTGAGGGATATCCAGATAGGGAGAATATTCTTCCTCCTCACTTCCTGAATGAAAATCTATGTCTCTATCATAGAAAGGGTCATCATAGGGGTTCGGGTCTGCTATAAAGCCGTCGTAATCATAACTCGGCGAGGTGGAATATTCACTACCGGCATGCATTTCAACAATGATAAGGTCCGCCACATCCTGAACCGTTTCTATTTGCTGAAGTAAATAATAGGGCGTCATATAGGCAAACCCCGGTTTATTGAACCCCGCATTTAAATAGGGTTGATAATTATTATATTGTCCGGTTCTATCGCTACTGGCAAGGAAAGCAATGTTTACTCCTTTTTTCTGAAGAAAAACCGGTTGATAGGCTTCCAAACTGTTCGCCCCAGCACCTGAGTGCAGAATATTATTTTGTGACAGAAGAAGCTGTGTCTCGTGAATTCCCGGTAGCATGTAGTCCATGACATGATTATTGGCTAATGTTACGATATCAATTCCCGCGAACACCAGTCCGGTAACATTTTCCGGTGAACCCTTGAACACTATAGGCTTGGTTGGATGTCTCGTTTCTGCTGTGGTCAATGGTGCCTCAAGATTAGCAACAGTAATATCTGCATTTTCACCTAAAATGGAGAGTGTAGGCTCAAAAATCGCTTCCACGCCAAGAGTAGGAATAATTCCTCCTTCACTCTCATAATATCGTGCTAAAATAATGTCTCCCACAAAATTCATGGTGAGGGGAAAGGACGTCTCTCCATCGTCCACATCGATCTGGACAGTGGCACGTCCCACCCTTTCGGTCTGGTCTGTCACCTCAAGGAATACGGTGTACGCATGGTCATCCTCTACGAGAAACGTATGAATGGGGTCTTCCTCTACACTGCTTGAATCATCACCGAATGACCAGAAATAATCATGAGAATAGGTATCAGGGTCAACAACATCAGAGTAAAACTGAATATCGACCTGGCGGACACCGTTTGAGCGATAGATACTTCCTACATCATACTCAATGGAAACGGCAGGAGGAACAGGAAGAACATCAGTTAGGTCCACGAGATAATCAAAAAATACTTCCCCAGGTTCTCCCCAATCGTCATCATTGATAAAGATCAACGTATCGATGAGGGGATAATAATCATACCAGGCAAACCAATCATCCGCAATTGGAAGCTGATAAAGATTCCACTGGTCGTCAGGAAAATTACCCTGGTATACGGTAACCCACTCTTCAATATTGAGTTCCTGTGACCCGGCAAAACAATAAAACAGGGTGTTAATTGAATCACCCACGCCAAAAGCCTGAATTTCACTGTCTCCGTCCGAAAGCACAGCAACCTGCCACACATGTCCATCTGAAACCTGAAACGGGCTTATTTCCATGGTTTTCCATGTATTTCCATATAGATAGAGTGCGTATGGTGATTGACCATAGGTTATGGAATCTGAATATTCCCAGGAAAGGGAGTCCTCATCCTGGTCATCCCATGAGCCAAGGCTGTCCTGAACTGTGTCAAAATCAATAAGTACAACCGGGTCTATGGTCATTGCCATTATGGTCTCAGACATATCACTGAGATTTGAAAAATGATCCTCCGACCCAATTTTAAAATAATAGTTAGTTTCCGGAGCAAGGCCTGTTATACGTGTGTCATTGTGGTACATATTCAGAAGATCCCAATCCTGGTCAAGGTTCCACACCAATGGATTGACCAATTCAGGGATCGTGTCATAATAAATACTGTAGGTCTTAAAATTAGTATCCTCAACATAGTCCCAGCTCAGATCAACATAGTAACTACTTGTATTAGTTAAAGTTAGTGATGGCACTTCAAGCGGTGCTGTAGTATCTGGAACTGTTGCCCAATTATTGAAATAACCATTGACAGCATCCACAAAGGGCTGATAGTACACTAAATAATTTTCATAGTTCCGCCAGGTAACAGGAAGCATTCCCTGAAAGAGCAATTCTTCCATGGGCAGATCTAGAGCATCAAATAATAGTGGTTTTTCGTCCAATTCTATGTGAACAAATGGTTCATACACACCACCATGGTTGAAACCATTGTGCAGGTCAAGCAGTTGACGGTTCGTATTTGTGCCCAGTAATTCATAGGTATGAGGAATAGAATAGGACCCGCTGTCCCCCTCAAAGAAAAAACTGCCGTTATAATGGACCTGGTAATAATATGT
>CAZBBE010000068.1:0-7223 GCA_964489755.1 uncultured bacterium
GGCAGTATATCCTGTTCTATATCAGTTATAAAACCGTACTGATAATCCTGTTCAACTCTTTTTTCTAAAATATCCTGCGATCGCTCCATGATTTTATAATCTTTTACTTATATTGACCTGCTCCGAAATATCTGCCAAAGTTATATTATTCAAAATACCAATTATTGCATTATTCACTTCGTTTATGGGATTTTTTATATTGCATGTTTTTAACTGAGTACAATCTGAATCAATGGAGCAATCCATTATTCCAACAGGTCCTTCAAGGATATTTATCAATTCCGTCAAGGATAGCTTTTCAGAATTTGCATTTAATAAATATCCACCATGAGGACCCTGAATAGCATGAATGATATTAGCTCTACTGAGATTTTGCAAAATTTTGGACAGTAGCGGTAACGGAATACGGTACAGGTTAGATATCTCCTTTGCACTGGCACAATTTCCCTCTCTGTTCCGCTGCATATATCTCAACGCAATGAGAGCATATTCTACTTTTCTCGTTAATTTTAGCATAAATAGGACTAAACTAGTCGTATTAATATATGGGGAAATATTGAATTGTCAAACTTTTTTGTTTTAGAGAAATAACATAGAATTCAATAAATATTCAGAATGAATATCAAGGTCACAGTCCCGTACCTTTTACTGTCTTTTTGACTGCGGTTAAGGTATTGTTCAAAGCTTCTTTTTCATCGTCTAATAATTCAAATTCAAGAATACGTTCCACACCTCCGGAACCAATGACAGAAGGGACACCGATAAAATATCCGTTAATACCAAACTCCCCTTCACACAGTGATGCGCAGGGAATCACCCGTTTTTTATCTCTCAAATATGATTCTGCCATTTCAATAGCAGATTGTGCAGGAGCATAAAATGCAGAACCGTTGCCAAACAATTTTACAATTTCACCACCTGCAAATCGAGTACGGTGTTCAATCTCAGCTAATCTCTCCGGTGAAATCAATGCTGTAATCGGAACACCTCCAACAGTTGCTATCCTTGTAATGGGAACCATTGTATCTCCATGACCACCCAAAACCATACAGGTAACATCTTGAACAGAGCACCCCGTTTCCATAGCGATGAATGTGCGGAATCGGGCACTATCAAGAGCACCGGCCATACCAACCACTTTATTTTTCGGTAAACCGGATACTTTATAAAAAGCGTAAACCATGGCATCCAAGGGATTTGAAATCACAATGACAAAAGAATTTGGAGCCTGTTTTTTAATATTTCCTGCAACCTCTTTCATGATTCCCAGATTGATTTCCAGCAGATCTTCCCGGTTCATTCCTGGTTTTCTTGGAATACCTGCCGTAATAATAAAGACATCTGCATCTTTCACATCATTCCAATCCGATGTTCCTGTAATATCAGCATCGTACCCATCATGAGGACGCAGTTGCATGATATCCAGTGCTTTTCCCTGAATCATTCCTTCTGCTTTTGGAATATCAAAAATAATGACATCACCCAGTTCTTTCTGAGCTGCCAACAGAGCTATATTCCCTCCAATTTGTCCACCTCCAATGAGAGCAAGCTTTTTTCTACTCATCAAATTTCCTTATATTTTGCATCTAGGAGTGGTTTCCCCTATCAACATTATTCTTAATCCATTCTACAGTTATGGATTTTGGACGAATCAACGGCAGGACCAATGCTCTATTCAGAACCATTTGCGCTACCAGTCCAAGGGTTCTGGACACACTGAACGGAACCGTGTAATAATTAAACTCTGAAATTCCGAAATGATAAAGAAGCGCTCCGGAAGCTGCATCCACATTGGGCCAAGGGTTTTTGGCTTTCCCTTGGGCTGCCAGGGCATCGGGAACCACCTCAAATAATTTTTTAACGATGTGAAAAATCGAGTCATCCTGAATATATTTTTCCCCAAACTCCATTAGACTAATAAAACGAGGGTCCGGACATCTAAGAACAGCGTGTCCATATCCGGGAATAACTTTACCCTGGTTTAACCAGTTTTTACAAAAATCCTTTAATTCGTCCGTGGTGGGATCTGAATCAAAATGATCTTTAATTTCCAAAACAAATCTCAGACATTCCTGATTTGCTCTCCCGTGAAGCGGACCTGCCAGTGCATTTAGCCCTGCAGCAACAGAATAATAAATATCAGAGAGGGTGGAAGAAACAACCAATGATGTAAATGTGCTTGCGTTTCCTCCTTCATGGTCACAATGTAGAGTAAGATACAACCTCATGAGTTTTTTAAAATGTTCATCTTTATTAGACAATCCCAGCATGTGGCTATAATTGGCTCCCCAATCCAGAGAATTATCCGGTGGAATCGGTTCACCCTTGCCAAATCTCATACGGTAAATACCTGCTGCCACAGTTGGAATTTTTGCAATGAGAGAAATTCCATCCTCTAAATAGGTCTCCCATTGTTCCTGCTTCCGAATTCCTTCAGAATATTTATTTTTGAATTTCGATTCTCCCTGCATTGCCAGAACAGATACATTCAACATCGTCATTGGATGTGAATCTACCGGCATAGATTTCAATACTTTCCAAATATGTTCCGGAACTTGATTGTTCAAAGATATTTGATGCTGTAAATCATCAAAATCTTCCTTCTGCGGAATATCACCAGTAACGAGAAGGAAAAACACTTCTTCCGGTAATAAATGTTTGATATCCAGTAAAGGTCTCCCCCTGATAATTAGCCCTTTTTCTGCTGAAACTGAGGATGTATCACAAATTAATCCTTTAATTCCCCGCATTCCCGCATAGGCATGAGACACTGTAACTTCACTAATCACCGCATCACCTTTTTCATGGATCAATCCCAAGGCTTCTTCACGCCATTTTGGAATTTTTTCAGCTAATATATCTAATAAAACAGACATTATTTTTGATGAATAAAACTACAATTTATCCTATAAATTAAAGAGATTAATTTAAAAATTATACAAACACATTTTTACATATTTCTAATTTCTATCTACCATTCTTTCAAAAAAAAACAAAAATATATCATTAAATAACAGTTATGGTGTCCTTCCTCTTTTCGAATATTTTTCCAATAATGACTGCCTCCATACCGGTTTCGTCACCAAATCGATATAAAAACTCATGGGCTTGGTTTTCTGATAAGGAGATAAGTAATCCACCGGAGGTTTGTGCGTCTGTAAGAATCAATTTATCTATCTCAGGTAATGATACGGAAAATTTAGTGTACTTACGACTCGTCTTAAAATTTCGTTTTGACCCTCCCGGAATAAATCCCTTTTCCGCTAGACCAACGGTTCCATTGATGACCGGAATCTGTGAATTGTGAATTTCTGCAGATATATTGCTTCCTTGACACATTTCAAATAAATGTCCTAACAATCCATATCCCGTAATATCTGTCGCTGCATGGACTTCCAGGCTATTCATTATCTTTGCGGCAGGTTGATTTAAAGAAACCATGGTTTGAACTGCATCATTGATAATATTTTTTCCGATTTTTCCTTTTTTAATAGCCGTCGCTATAATCCCGGTACCCAGAGGTTTTGTGAGAATTAATACATCCCCTTCTTTTGCAGTATCATTACGAATAAGTTGATTTTTATTGACCTCCCCTGTAACTACCAATCCGTATTTCGGTTCTTTATCATCAATAGAATGTCCGCCCACAATGGTAATTCCTGCTTCCTTTGCCTTGTCTGCTCCCCCTTGCAATATTTCAGTCAAAATGCTCTTGGGAAGATGCATGATAGGAAAAGCCACAATATTTAATGCGAAAAGCGGCTCGCCTCCCATAGCATAAATATCAGATAATGAATTTGCTGCGGCAATTTGTCCAAACTGGTACGGATCATCTACAATCGGTGTAAAAAAATCAACCGTTTGAACAATGTATCTGTCTCCGTTAAGGCGTACTACAGCGGCGTCATCGGCTCCTTCAAAACCAATGATAACACGTTCATCCGTTTGCAAATCCAACTGACCCAGAACCTGGGCAAGGTCTTCAGACCCTATTTTGCATGCTCAACCAGAGCCGTGACTGAGTGTGGTTAACCTTATTTTTTGTTCTTCCATGACTTAAATTTAGTGATAATAAATACCTATTTCAGTGATTATTTTGTGTCGTTTCAAAGTAATCATTTGGCTGTAAATTTCAACTTATAAAGACAAATTAAATGAAACATCATCCTATAATAGCAATCGTCGGAAAACCCAATGTGGGGAAATCCACTCTCTTTAATCGTTTGATGAAGAAAAGAAAGGCGATCGTAGGTTCTAAAGAAGGTATCACCCGGGATAGAAATTATGGCAATGTGGAATGGGTTGGAAGAGAACTAACATTTGTTGATACCGGAGGATACATCCCCACTGATATTGACAGGTTCAATTCCTCCGTAAGAAAACAGGCTCAATTGGCCGTGGGTGAAGCTGACCTAATCTTGTTCATGGTGAACGGTAGAGAAGAACCCTCCTCATCAGATTTAGCATTGGCTCAATTTGTTCGGGAATCAAATAAAACAGTCATCTTGGTTGTAAACAAATGTGATTCATTAAAACAGGATGAACAAACATTTTTATATTATGAACTTGGAATGGATAAGGTGCTCCCTATCTCTGCTCTCACGGGACGATTAGTGGGAGATCTATTGGATACTGTTGTGGAACATGTTGGAATGATGGATCCTCCTGGAACCGAAGAAAACCTTTCTCTGCGGCTTGCCATTGTGGGAATGCCAAACGTGGGAAAATCGTCCTTAACAAATGCTCTTCTTCAAAGAGAACAGACAATTGTAACACCTGTCCCAGGAACAACACGGGATTCAATAGATACATCTCTGCGATGGTATGGCAAAGAAATAATATTAATTGATACAGCTGGATTGAGAAAAAAATCCAAATTAAATGACGATATTGAATATTACAGCAATATTCGGACTCATCAAGCTATCAGTCGGGCAGATGTTGTAATGGTCATGATTGATGCAGAAAAATCATTCGGTCGTCAGGATAAATCCATTGCAGATTATGTGATCCAAAATGGAAAAGGACTCATTTTGCTTATTAATAAATGGGATTTGGTGCATAAAGACTCAAAAACATTGGATAATTTCAAAAAAGATATGATATCCACTTTCCCTGCATTACGGCGCTATCCCATGTTATTCATTTCCGCATTAACCAAACAGAGAATTTCAAAAATTATGGATTTGGCATGGAACATCTATTCTAATGGTAAACAAAAAATTAAAACAAAGGATCTGAACAATTGGATGGGGAAAATTAATTCTCGATCTCAGCCTGTCACCAAATCTGGTCGACTTATTCGGATTAAATTTGTGACTCAAATACACACTCAACCTCCCACCTTTGTTTTTTATTGCAATTATCCAAAACAAGTTCCTGTGGATTATAAACGATTTCTCGAAAACAGATTTAGAGAATCATATCCATTTGAAGGCATCCCATTGCGATTTTCATTCAGAAGAAAATGATTTATATCCCAAGAGAAACAAGCAAAGCAATTCATAAAGAAAAACGATCTAGATTCATAGGACTTCTTTATCCAGTACATACAAAAGAAACAGTAGAAAGTTTTTTAAAACATTGCAGAAAAGAGTATCCAAAGGCTCAGCACATTTGTTGGGCTTATAGGTTTTATAATAATGGGAATTTTTATGAAAACAGTACGGATGCGGGAGAACCCTCAGGAACTGCAGAAAGACCGATATTAAATAGTCTGCTAAAGAAAAATGTCAGCAATTGTATCTTAACAGTGGTTCGCATATTCGGAGGAATAAAATTAGGTAAAAAAGGACTCACCCAAGCGTATGGAACCTGTGCATCCTTGGTATTGGATAATGCCAATTTAGTTCAATGGACACCTGAAACAAATGTATATGTTCACAGTCCTATACAGTTTTATGGTCAATTAAGTTCACTTTTTTCTTCGGAGGATTTGGAGATACAAAAAGATTTATCCCATGATACCATTCGCTGGCTTATAAAAGTAAAAGAGGAAGAATTTGATACATTTCAAAAGAAAATATATGATGTCACAGCTGGTGAAGGAAAAGTCAGTATTGAAAAAAAAGGGCGAAACAGCCAACCATTGGAGGTCTTAGGAGGATAATGTAATTTGGCAGGTACTGATTTCGCCCCCTGTACCTAACAACTACAAATTATTTCTAAGAAAGTTTCAAATTAATTGATGAATTTTATGCAAAAAAAAATTTTCCATTCTTTAATAATTGGGATGATTATTTTTTCCTTCAACTGCTCCAATCGAAAAAACAAGGAAATAAAAGTGGCGTTTTGGAATGTAGAAAATCTGTTTGATTTGGAAAATGATCCTCTAACCAACGATGATGAATTTGCAATCGGAGGGAGAAAATCATGTACTCAAGAGATTTTGGATTTAAAGTTTGAACACCTTAAAGAAGTAATTGAGGAAATTGATGCAGATATTTTTGGATTCTGTGAAGTGGAAAACAGGAAGATTTGTGAACTACTGAATACATATTTACAGGACCAAAATTACCAAATTATCCACTATGATTCTCCGGATAAACGAGGGATTGATAATGTGCTATTTTATGATCCTGACATAATTGATATTTTGGAATCCTCTCCCATCAATATCCCCTTGAATAAGGGAAGTAAAACACGAGACATTCTATATGTCAAAGGAAGAATATCAGGAAATGATATCCATATTTTTGTGAATCACTGGCCATCAAATTACGGAGGGAAATCTAAGGCAATTCCCAAACGGGCAAAGACTGCAGCTATACTGAAAAATAACGTTGAAAAAATATTAGACAATGATCCGTGGGCTGAAATTATTGTTATGGGAGATCTGAATGAGGATCCCACAGATGTGAATGTTCTTGGAGTTCTAAACTCTACCCTAACATATGAGACTGCAAAATATCCTTCTTATAATTTCTTTAATTTAATGTCACAACATCTGGGAAAAGAAAAAACGGGGACCTACGTTTACCGAGGAGATGACTTATTTTATGACCAGATCCTGATTAGTCCGGGTTTGTTGGATTCCAAAGGGTTAACCGTAGAATCTTACTCTGCACATATTCACGATAAGCCGAAATACCGCCAGCAGAAAGGAAAATATGCTCAATACCCATTTCGGTTTTGGGCAGGAAATCATCTCTTAGGGGGCTATTCGGACCATCTTGCTGTGTATACAAAAATAATTGTGAAGTAGTATTGCTTTGAGAATGTGA
>CAZBBE010000069.1:0-6981 GCA_964489755.1 uncultured bacterium
TTGTTCTGCTTCATCATTCAAATACCCTAAAAATAAATTTGAAGTGGTTTTTACCACTTTTGTTTCACTCTGGGTTGGATTATCGCACAACATAGTTCCATTATCTAAAGTTTCATTTCCAAAATCAGAGGATATTTTCTGCCCATAGGTCCGCCTTCCATTCCTTAGGTCCTGCCAATAAAGTAAATTTTCATCCTGTCCCAGGTACAATGAACCCAAAGAATAAGAGTGTCCGCCGCCATCTGTTCCTATACCGTAATATTGTTCCTCTCCATCCACTGATAAACTTAATTCCTGTGAACTATTCAAATGCTGCATATAAATAGCCGCACTACCGGTCCTCTGGTCTTCCCATAAAATATAAAGGCCACCTGACCCATCTTTTTTCAATAGCGGTGCTCTCTGAAGATAGTCAGCCGAACAAATCGAAATTCCATTCTCAGCCAATTCATTTCCAGATGAGTCTATATACTGCAAATAAATTTCAATTTCTGGAGTTGAACTGTTCCGTTCATCCTCCCACCCGATATACACGCCTCCCGTTCCATCTGGCGTCAGACGAACCTGTTCCTGCTTTCGCAAAAAAGAAACAATTTGTCTTCCATTCTCAGTCCAGCTGAAAGAACCGTCGATATCCACTTTTTGACCAAATATATCTGAAGCGTATTGCCAATTGGGACTGGTTCGTGCATCCTCCCACACAACGAATGCAAACGTACCATCGGATTTTACTCTGGGTAACTGTTTAACCCAATCAGGACTTTCAGCAATAGGTAATCCATTTTCAGACAGCAAATTTTCACCCAACTCACTTAGGAATTGAATATAAACATCGTTTTTGGGGTTACCATTTAACCCATTGGTTCGGTTATCCTCCCACACAATGATCGTATTAAATTCATTGAAATGGGTTACTCTTGGATTAATTTGATCCTTAAGGGAACTACAGATTTGTTTTCCCCCTTCTATAGATGTACTCCAATGAACTAATAATTCACCATTTTCATGAGAAATTCTCTGGCTGAACAAATCTACCCCATTCAATTCTTCAAACGGTTCTCCGTCATCCCAGACTCCATTTCCATTATCATCTGAGTAGGGTTCTCCCTCATCCCAGACTCCATTTCCATTTCCAAATCGCTCATCCTGCCAGACAAGTACTGCGCTCCCGGTTCCTCCAAATTCAAGGCTGGCATATCCTTTGTAAGAATCATACTCAATAATGGGAACCCCCTCTCCTTGATTTATGATAGCACCCTCTGCAGTGATATGTGTGCCGTAAATATGACCGTAGGAGCTTGGTTCATAGTCCTTCCAGATCGCAAAGACACCACCTTCTCCATCCTTGCACATATTGAGGGATGTCTGCTTACCTGATTTATCTGTAAGGGCAATTCCTGTTCCTCCCCAGACTAAGCTTCCGTCAGATAAAATATGCTGACCATACACATCTCCTTCCGTATCCGGTTCATTTTTATAATCTGCCCAAATGATAAAAGCGCCTCCTTCGTTATCTGCGATCAGGATTGGATCTTCCTGCCTCCCATCAGCAGTAACAACGGCAATGCCCTCTGTACCCCAAAGTTTTTCTCCTGCTGCATTCACTTTTTGGGCAAAAACATCCCGGATTCCGTTCCGGGTATCTGACCATGCAAAGATCATTTCACCATCCGGAGAGATGTCTCCCGTCCTCTGCCATTCGATGTGTACACCCTGCCTCACAGGGACACCATCATCAATCCAATCAAACTGGGCAAATGTCACCGTGAGTAAAAACTGAATAAATAAGAATTTTTTGAACATGTTCATTGACCTACCTTTCTATTTCAAATATATCAATTCCGTCTTCCGTTGCTGCAAAGACCGTATTATTGTTTACTTTAATTTTATTAGCATAACTGGTTGCTATCTTTCCGAGAAGAATCGGAAGCCCTGCACCATCCCATTGATAAATGAGAATTCCATCATGACCGCAAGCGAGAGCTAAAATATTATTATCAAAATGGATTCCATACACAGAATATCCTTGTGCAATCATGTGATGGTTTAATAGACCGCCATCCTCTCCAATAAATTGAATGTGGCAACCGTTGCTCGTAGATAACCCTGCAAATATTGTGTTTTCAAATGAAAAAACGGTTTTCACTTCTCCGGGCGTGTCAAATGAAGAATAAATTGATGGAATAAATCCACCCGACGGTTCAAAATCACCACCCAATCCGTCTTCCGGGATCCAGGGACCGGGTGAGGGTGGAGTTGTGCAATACTCCCAGTCATCATCATAATTCCCTGATGGTACAAACTCCGGAAATTCTTCTCCATTTTCATTTATGCAAATATTCACGGTAGTCTGTTTTAAAATGAGAACACCCAATTCTCCATTGGTAAGACTCAACAATCCGCTTGAAAAATAAACCTCCGAAGGAAGAATTGAAAAATTGTAGGTATACTCACATGAAGGAACACCGTTATTTGTGAAAACATCGTCCGGACCTACATCGATTAAATTTTTCCATACTAATGAGGTTGAATATTGATCGTAATCACCTATAGTTCCGCTTGTATCACTTTGCGCAGAACTGTGTCTAACCAATGAGTAAATACCGATTCCGTCCTCTCGGTCATCAAGTGCTGTGCTCAGCCAGACACCGTTATAACAATCCTCAATCCAGTTATCGTGGTATTGACTGCCGTTCAATTTATGCATCCAGATTTTGTCATACTTATCCAAAATAAATACAATTCCGTGGTTTTTAGACAGGACAATTCTCTCTGCACGGTTGTCACCCATTGTGGGATCTAAACCCGTTCCATGATACACTGTATCCAAAGTCTGATTTGCAGAATCAATTGAAAAAACAAAAAAGCCGTTATAATTTGCTGCAGCAACAAGTATTGTATCAGAAATATCTAAGTCAAGACACTCTCCGCTAACATCAAAAGTGCCCCAATGAGTGTAGACCAATGGATTATCTTCTATAACAGGATCAGCCGGTTTTCTGCATGAAATGAAAAGCGTGATCGTGAGGAAAAATATTAAATGATTTTGCATGGGTTTAATAAAACAAATCCAATACAAGATCATAGGAAAAATCAAACCATACCACATGTTTGGAAAAATCTTTTACCTCTTCCACCCAGTAATACTCACCTAAAGAATTTGAATCAGCATCTCTATTCCTGTATTGATAAGATATTTTAAGACTTATATCATCGTGAACTTGACTCTGGCTCCATATTGATACATTGGATTCAAGATAGAATTTCCAATCGTCTAAGTGACCTACTTCAGACCCTAAATCATATAATCGTTGTTCGGCGGACAAAGATACACCAAATTTTTGCATCAATGGAACTCCAAGGGGTCTGTGAGTAAGCCCTAAGGTCATCTTATCCAATATATACGACCGATCAACAACCGTGGAGATCAGTCCTGAGTTATAGTTTGTATTTCTACTGCGCCCATGACTCAGTGATACGGAATATTTCGTTCTTTTGGAAAATCCGGAATAAAATTCAATCTGTCCTGTAAATTTCTGTTGGTCAAATTCCGTAAAATGAGAATTGTAAAATTCATTCCTACCATAGGTTTTTAATCTTATCCATGACAAACCTGTGATTGGAAATGAATAGGAAATATATATTTCCTCACTGGAAAAATTACAGGAATACCTGTTTTCTCCGATAAAATCCCGGTCTCCGTAATAACGAATAAAATATTTGGGTAAATACTTATATCCGATTTTAATCCAATTATACGGTCCTAAGTGTTGTTCGAAAATCATCGAATAATGAGAATATGATTTCTCTTTAAGCTGCCCAAAAATCAAATGAGAAAGGATAACATTAATATTTGTTTCATACCTGTTGGACAAAACAGGACTGTATAAAAATTTCATTTTTATCCGGGAAATATCACTATCAAATGTTTGAGAATCTCCTAATATGGATAAATTGAGACCTGCGTTATCCATTTCACCACTAGATAATTTTAAATAATTTGAATCATATCCAAATGAAACAGAGGGATATACATAAAGCGGTACCAAAAGCCTATTTTTAATAGATTGTGCAGATAAAACACTTACACAAACAATGAATAATTGAATCAAAATTTTAAAATTCATATTCCATCACCCGCAAATAAACAGCTCGTTTTTCATCTAATAATTCAAAGGTATAGTTACCCGGGTCCAACTCGATGTCAATGCTTTTAGACGTGCTAATGGTTAAGGGAGATTCATCCAATATCAAATTTTCAGAAGATAATTCCGTTTGTATAAAATATGTTTTCAATACCTCTGCGTTTTTTGAAAGACTCAAACGATAATTCTGAGTTTTAGACATATCCTCAAAATATTTCAACCGGCAAATTACCTTGATTCTTTTCGTTTTATTTATCGAAAATTTCAATTGATTCCAGTAATCAAGCTGAAGGTAGCGAACTCTTTTTTCACCAAAATTAATGTAATACAGTGGCGTCTCTGAGTCTGGAAGGACAAATTTTCCTCTACCTTTATCCCGTTTTGAAGGATGAATGATCATTCTTACCATCACAGCCCGGCTCGACTTTGAAAGAGGTAACAACTCAATTTCGTGTTTTCCAAATGGAATCGGTAAAGAATAAATTCCTACACTGGAATATCCATGTCGTTTATGTTCTGCTGATGTGATTTTTGAATATATTCGTTCATTAAATTGTGTATGTATCGTATCCTTTTTGTTTAATACCAAAGAATACCCAAAAGTATGCATTTTGTGATCCAACGAAGGAATCGCTTTCCGGGAATATATATTAACCGTATCAATCCCATACACTGTATAATGCAGAGAAGACTTATATAATGAAAAATATTCCTGGCGGTTTTCACCGACAAATAAAATTTCTCGATTATTAATTTCTCTCGGTTCAACTGCCTTCCCGATAGTAATCCCATTTAAACAGACTAAAAGGGATAAACTATAAAATAGATTCCGGTTCATAAGAGTCTCTTTGATGAGCAATTTGGTTATAAGAATGAATGGCAACTCCAACTAAACTTCCCAATGCAATAAAAAGGGCTGTTATGGTTATAGGAAGATTATAAGCATAGATCTCAAACAATTTACCTTTACCGATTGGTGGAAAAGGTACCGGTGCAAATTTCACACCATACCTATCGCACAATTCTCTGATGTTCAGAATGTGAACTATCGGAATTCCCATGGATGCAAATTGCATGAGCACACTACCGTCTCCTATGCTTTTCAAATCAGACGGCATTGAAAATCCAGGAGGAATTTCTCGTGCTTGGTCCAGGGTCCCTACGCTGGCAGCACCACCACCAACATTTATATAAACAGAATACTCATTCAAAAGCGCAGATTCTTCAAAAACACTTAGTCGTGTTTGAACACTTTCGCTGAGTCTTGCTACTTCAATAAACTTAGAAATTCCTGATCGTTCAAATGCATTGCTTATCTGTTCTCTTCCAAAAGGACTCATACCGCCACCTGAATCACTTTTACCCCCATAGGATACGGCGATTGATTGATGATTCAGCACATTTTTTGAAACTAAAGTTTTTTCCATATCAATCCATGTAAATTCCGGGTCTGTTGCTCCCCAGTGGGACGAACCTATTGAACTGATAATATAGGGTGTGATTCCCATAACCTGACAGGCACTCATAACTGCCAAATTAGCTCCCGGCATGGAGCCGGTAAATGAAACAGCAACCTTGTCACCCTTCGATAGATCTGCTTCCAATAATATTTCAACAATCAAAGCAGCAAAATTTGGATTCAAGGTTGAGAGTTTACTGTCCAAGTCTCCCTCTCCTGTTGAAATATGACTGAATTTAGGCCCCACCAAACCGGTTTCATTGGGATCATTTATAGCATCTAAAAAAACAGGATTTTCACCATATCGAGTTTCCTTTAACACAATCATAGCAGATTTCATTAGGTTGGCAGCTTGTTTTTTATACTCATGACCGGGTGCTTCAATCTTTCCTGTTGAATTGGACGCCCAGAGAAATAACATTAGATTTACTATTGCCAAAGTGACTAAGACTCGTGTTTTTTGGATAGCAGGTCTAAACACGAGGAGTTTCCAAACTTAGAGCCATTAAACAAAGCTGGACGATTGAAGCGGTGATTAACACAACACTCAATGTTCGGATGACACCCTGGCGGTCCATCCAGCTTGCTATCAATCCCGGAATAATATTTCCAATTACAGACAGGTCTAAATCAGAACCAGGATTCTGAAAGTATACTTTGGATAAGTATCCAAGAAAAAAACCTAATAATAGACAGAGAACCAGTCTTCTCTTTCCATAGATCATCATGTACTTTGATAAGCCCCAAACAATAAGGAATACTAAATAACTAACACCAAATGTACTGAATATTTTCACCGGTTCATGAAGATAAAGAGCAATATATCCTGGAACAATAACCCCACCAGCGGTCACACCGACCGTTTCTGTGAGCACAAGACTTAAGACAATCCCAATACCTATGGCAATCTCAACCATTGATTTTAAATTGTTTTAATTCCGAAACAAATGATTCTCCCCAACCAACTATGTTTCCAATACCAAAAATAAAGGTATTATTTAACTTTTTAAATTCATCTATTAAATCCTCAGGTGTCGCTCTCAATGGATGAATTAAGACTTCCGCGGTTTGGGATTTCAGTTCCTGATTCACTGCCTGTTGAAAATTCTCACCACGAATGATGAACGTATCCGGCTTAATATATTTATTCACCAGAGAAACCAATTGTTGAGTTCTGTGCCTTCTGTCAGAACGGGTGTTGAGGAAAACACACACGGATTGCTTGGTCAGTCTTTCCTGAACCAAGTTCCATATCTTCAGGGTGGATTCAGGATCATTGGCAGCAAAAGCACTCACAAATTTATTGTGGTGGTCACCAAATTCTAATTCCCACAAAACCAGCGCACCGGGGTCCGGGGATGTGTTCAACATTCCTTC
>CAZBBE010000070.1:0-6898 GCA_964489755.1 uncultured bacterium
TCAAAGCATCCAATAAACCCATTACATCATTAAAATGGTTTTTATCATCATCCGACAGAAAATCTGAAATGACCGGTGCATCCTTCAGGATATCTAATTCATAAGAAATTTTTGTATCCAGAATTCGCATGGGGTTAGCTTTAAGTCGTTTTTGACTTAATTCAGATAATTGGGCCTTCAAGGGATTTAGAAATTTAATTAAAGCATCACAGAACTTCTTTCTGGATGTCCCCGAACCAATACTGTTTAATTTTAATGTTAGTTCCGTTAATCCCAGTCCTGTTAAAAATAAATATGCTGAAGCAACAACTTCTGCATCACATTCCGGATAGGGGGAACCAATAGCCTCAATCCCAAATTGGTGGAATTGCCGTTGGCGTCCTTTTTGGGGTCTTTCCCGGCGGAATAGTGAGTCAAAATAGTAAAGTTTTGTGAAGGGTGATTCTCCGGCCAAATTGTGCTGAATGTACGCACGGACCACTGGAGCTGTAAGTTCCGGTTTTAGTGTCAGTGATTCTCCCGTTCGGTCTTCCCACGTGTACATTTCTTTGGTGACGATATCGGTATCTTCGCCCACACCCCGTGCAAATAATTCTGTTTTTTCAAATGCAGGAGTCCTGATTTCACGGTATCCGTAAGCCTGAATAAACTTCCGGAATGATGATTCCAAATCCTGCCATTTTTGGGATTGATTTGGAAGGATATCTTTGGTTCCCTTAATTGCTCGAATGATATTTTTTCCCACGGTTCAGTTGCCAGTTATATCTTCAATAATTTTGTTTGTTTTTTCCTGAAATCCTTCTGGAACAAATACAAACACCTTTGAACCGATCATATTCCCCGATTGAATACCCAAGGCGGATGTAAGAAAATCAGCTTTTAAATAATGGGGGATTTTTTTTTGTGAGAGCACATCCGCAATCATATCTGCAAATATTTTCCCGGAAACAGGACCTAATTTTATCCATGATATTTCTTTTAATGGTTTATCAATAGGTAAATTGAAGACTAAGCTCACACCGCAATCAACACATATTTCAATGCCGTTTTGATATTCCGATTTACATTTCGGACATTTCATTTAAAACGCTCTGCGTCCATATAGTCCGCTTTTTTGTTCAATTTTTAAATCTCTCAATGTAGGTGATTTTACATTGATTTTCAAATAAACTCCCTGTCCAAAACCAGATGGAGTCCAATTCAGTGATAATTCCCAGCAATGCAAATCCCGATAAACCGAAAAACTTTGACTGACCAGTTCCTTTTCAAGAACATCAAATCGTGCTGAATATTTAACCTTCCAGTTTGGGGTTACTTGAATATCTGTATTTGTATTGATCCAGAAGGTTTCTCTGGGATTTAATGGATTTGACTTATTTAGCGAATAACTGAGATTGAGTGAAGTAGACCAAAGTTCGCCCGCATTTCCGGTTGAAAAAAATGAGGGTGTCACATCTTCCGTTGCGGGTGAAAGGTCCAGTTCATCAAGTTCAAGGGTGTCGGTCCCGGTTTCCTCTGTTTCATATTTTTTCAAATCCATTAATTTCCCGGAAAAACGAAATCCAGTGGAAATTCGTGCATTAATCAGCCGCGGTAATCTGTTCAATTCATTTATTCGTTTGAATTGACCGCCCTGCTCCATCAATTTGTAAAAATCATGGGTCATGGAAAGATCAAGATTCAGTTTTTTCCCAAGTTTTGTTCTAACAGACGAACGGAGGTTCGCCAGATTCATGGAATCTGCAACGAAATTATAGCTTGAGGACATATTCCAACTGAACAGGTCGATTTTTTTTTCTTCCTCATTTTCTCCTATCTTCGCCTGGAAAACATTGTTCAGGGAAAGGCTCATGCTCTGTGATTTTGATTTTGGAGTGCTTCCAGCCGGAGTTCCTTTAAAATGATCGTGGAGTAAAATTTGTCCGGAAGTATCCGGGATTTCCTGAAAATAGTTGAAGGAATACCCAAAAAGCGGTTCAGAGAAATCAGGAGTAAAAGAATAACCAATTGAGGGTGAAGCAACATGCCTAAAACCTTTTAAACCACCAATTTTCACAGGGAACATCCCATATAATTGGGTACGTAAGCTTAGCCGAAATGATCCTGTAGTCCGGGAGGAAAATTCCTGTTTTTCTGTTGTAATAAGTGAATTTGTTGCTGAATCTATTCTGGCATTGAATGTTTTATTTACCCAAACATGTTTTATAGATAAGCTGGGATTTAGGGAAATATACTTGAATATTTTTTGGGGAGCGCTCAGGCTAAAATTGTGTGCAGCAACAGGGTTTGATTCAGTTTTTATAATTCCGTCACTTCCATCCATTTTCCACTGAAAGGAATATGTGGAATCTGTTTGCCATAGTGTGTCCGACTCAAAATCGGTTCGCAGTTTGTTATTGAAATTGGATGAGTAATTCCAGGAAATATTATTATACCATTTTTTCAGGGTTGATTTTTCCGGGAATAATTGACTTTGACCATGTCTAAAAGATAGGGATGGCAGGGTATTGTTGGTGATATTTATTTTTTGTCCGGCTCTATAGGGTTCCTGATAAAAGACTGAAGAAGAATCGATTTTTTCATCTGCCATAAGGTCCCTTGTTGAAGACAGGTTTATACTCAGTGAGTTCTTCCATTTCTTCCATTGTTTGCTGTAGGTGGCATTGGAAACAGCTTGCTGTTTTAATCTGATGGTTGGATCAAGACCAGTATTTCGATTATATACGCCATTGCTGTAATATTTTGCCCTCACATTTAGTTTTTGATTATTTCTTAAGATATGGTTGTGGCTCCAGTTTAACACAAAGTCCGTCTTATTATCTTCCCTTATTTGGGTTATATCATTCTGAGATGACAGTAAATAGCGTGTTTCCATTCTCAGATTTCCACCGTAATTGTAACGTTTTTTGTATACATTATATAGTTTAAATGTAATTCCCTGTTTATCAGCAAAGCTTAATAGGGCTTTGCTGTCCCAATAAGGATTGGGCGCCCAATAATAACCCAAACCGTCAAGAAACTGTCCTCGTGTGGTGGACTCACCATAAGTTGGCATGATCCAACCGGAGTGTCTAGCTCCACGTTGATGAGGAAAAATTGCAAAAGGAATTCCAAAAATGGGGATGCCTCCTACATGAAGAATTAACGGTCGAGCAACCACTTTATCTTCATTGATCATTTTCATTTTATCACTGGCAAAGTGAAAATGGGGAATGACTAAATCACAGGTTGTATAAATGCTTTCCTGGATGTAATAAGTACCCTCCTCGTGGTTTCGTATTTCTTCCCCATAATAAAAACCATCTTCCATTTTAGTTTCTCCCATAATGATTCGACCTTTTTTACTTTCAAGATTATACAAGATTTCATCCCCTCTCATGGGCTCTTTACCCTTTTCTTCCACGGTTGGTCTAATTAAAATTTCGGTTGTGTCATTAGGAAGTGTTGGCAGGGCATTTATTACATTTGATTTCATATTTAATTTCATATAACCTGCTGTCAATTTTGTATCTTCATGGGTTATGGATGCATTTTTTTCCAAATGAGTTATCTCTTCCTTTGTGAAATATTTGATTTTTTTGGATGCATAATTAATGGGTGTTTTTTGATTGGTAGAATCAGGGGTGAATGTTCCCTGGGCGCCACCGGAAATTAAAATCTTTTCAAAATCTTCTTTGTCAAACAACATAGTTATTGTATCTCCAGAGGCTTCGTTTATTCCTTTATAAATTGAATCTTCAAAAACGTGATAGACTGATGTTGCCATTCCTGACAAACATAGTGAGTCCAACGCACCATTTATGAAAAATCCATTTAACGTTTTTCCCTTGAGATCATTTACGGTTTTCACAGAATCTTTTTGAATCAGGCTGTCACTGACAGTTTTTCTCCATCCAGATTGAGGCGACACCATATGTGCTCTTGAGGGGATGAAAAGGGTTTTAAGTTGTTCATTTTCATAAAAAAGGGATATTTCAGTTCCACTGAGATTCCGGTTGCCATCAATAATGGCAGGATTTACCATTAATACTGTTTTTCCCGCATCCCTATTGTATATTGCATGCCCACAGGTTGCAATTCGTGTGTCTTCTTTGATGATGACATTCCCAACTGCTTTATAGGATACAGCGTCTGATTCAGATTTTTTATGGTAATGGAGCGCATCGGCATTGATAGTTTGTTTCTTCTGAATCAATGTTGCATTCCCGTTAGCATATCCGCTATCTAATTTGGTCAAATAAATAACAGAATCAGCTGTAAGGTTGTAATCGTTATCCCATATGTGGACATTATTGAAATTTTTTAATATATCTTCCTGAGAATAAAACAAAAGAGAATCGCAGGTAAGATGCAGATCGTTTTTAACTACGTTTGTATTTCCTATCATAGTAGCAATTCCAGTAGTTTCGTTAAAGATGGCTTTTTGACAGGATAACTCCATTTTGCCTTTTTTGAAAAGTACGTCACCCTTGAGTTCCTGAACGGAGCCACCCTTTACCGGTTTATTTTCAAGAATATCGGCATGGATCAATCTCAAACGATCGTCTGAAAGAAGGAGAATGGGCATCAAAAAGATCAGCAAGTTTATGTTAGACCTGTAACAAATCATCCGCAAATCATTTATCCCTATATCGTTCCGGCCAGCATTTTTTCAACCGCTTTAAAATAAAAGATTCATACCCTTGAGTGGTAGGTTTATAAAATTCCGGATTCACCCCTTTAGGGAGATAATTTTCATTCACAAAATGTTCTGGAAAAGAGTGAGGATATGTGTACTCTTTTCCGTGATCCATTTTTTTCATCAAATCAGTTGGGGCATTCCGCAGGTGAATCGGTATATCAGGGAGGCTTTTTTCTCTTGCTTTTTTTTGAGCTTTTAAAATGGAATTGTAGGATGCATTTGATTTTTCTGCACTGGCAAGATAGGTTGTAACTTGAGCAAGAATGATGGCAGCTTCCGGCATCCCTATCATATGGACTGCCTGGAAACCGGACACTGAAAGGGGTAATCCCTGAGGATCTGCATTTCCAACATCCTCTGAAGCGAGGATCAATAGTCTTCGGGCAATAAATTCCGGTTTTTCTCCCCCTTCTAACATGACAGCCAGCCAATAGATTGCGGCATCTGGATCACTTCCCCGCACGGACTTTATAAAAGCGCTGATGGTATCGTAATGGTAGTCTCCGGTTTTATCATAAAGTTGGGCTTGAGTCTGTAATGCTTCCGTTAAAATTGACCCTGTAATTTTACCTTCACCATTTATCAATTTACAGGAAATATCGATGGTATTTAACATTTTTCGGGCATCACCACCGGAAGCTTGAATCAATGTTTTTCTGTTCTTTCGGGAAAGTGATATTTTTTTATCACTGAGCACGATGTCATTGTTAAATGCCTGGGTTAAAATGGTGTTCTGTTCTTCATCAGTCATCGGTTTTAAAACCAAAACTTTGCATCGAGATAATAATGGATTGATGACCTCAAAGGAGGGGTTTTCTGTTGTCGCTCCAAACATCACAAGTGTACCATCTTCCACTGCATGAAGAAGAGCATCCTGCTGTGATTTGCTGAATCGATGAATTTCATCTATGAACAGGATAGTTTGCCTGCCCATGGAATTGTTGGCTTCAGCTTTTTTAATGATTTGGCGTAGGTCTTTTACCCCGCTGGAGACAGCTGAGAGTTCATGAAGTTCTGCATCTGCATGACAGCTGATTAACCGAGCCAAAGTGGTTTTTCCTGTTCCCGGCGGACCCCAGAAAATGAGGGAGAATAATTGCTTACCCTCACACAGCATTGAGATTATTTTTTGTTTTCCTGTTAGATGTTCTTGTCCGATAAATTCTTCTAAGATTTGGGGGCGGACTCTTTCTGCTAAAGGGGGCAAATGAGCGTTGAATAAGGTTTCTTTCAGTTTCACATCTGGTGAAAATTTATTTTTGATTTGGTAGAAATGAAAGCAATGAAAAGATTAAAATATTTCACTTGAATACAGATTGGTTGTATAAATTAGGTGAGCAATGGTTCCAAAAAATGATTAAAGTACAGCATCTGACCAAAGAATTTACCCTGAACAGGAAACAGAGAAAAGAGTCAGGGAATTTTCATCTCCGGAAAGTAATAGCCGTAAACAAGGTTAGTTTTAAATGTTTACCCGGGAGAATTTTTGGACTCATTGGTCCAAATGGAGCGGGTAAAACTACCATTTTGAGGATGATTGCAACCATGCTTCGTCCTACATCTGGAACCATTCAAGTTCAAAATGAGGATTGTGCGAAACACCCTGATAAAATACGAGAAAACCTGGGATTTCTATCAAACAACACCGGACTCTATGACAGATTGACTGCAGAAGAAATGATCCGGTATTATGCAGATTTATACGCAATGTCCCCGTCAAATTATTTTAAACGGAGAAACGAATTATATACCCTGTTGGACATGAATGATTTTGCCCACCGCAGGATTGGGAATCTCAGTTCGGGAATGAAGCAAAAAGTGTCTATTGCACGGACGATCATCCATGATCCGGATGTGGTTGTTTTTGATGAACCGACAACCGGGTTGGACGTTCTGTCATCCCGTGCCATCGTTGAGTTGATATTGAGATGCAGGGATGAAGGAAAAACCGTCATTTTTTCATCCCATCGTATGGCTGAGGTTGAGAACTTATGTGACGATATTTCAATCCTCCACAAAGGGAAAATATTTTTTAATGATACTTTTGAGTCTTTCAAAGAACAAATGAAATCTTCCACTCTGGAAGAAGAATTCATTCGATTGACTGGGGGGTCTGCATGAAAAAAATCGGAATTATCTTTCGGAAAGAATTGAAAGATACGTTGAGAGACCGACGGACACTTTTTTTCATGATTGTGTTTCCTATTCTCATTATCC
>CAZBBE010000071.1:0-6797 GCA_964489755.1 uncultured bacterium
GAATCTGATAGACCATCATAGCCCACTTGATTGATGCGGTCGAGGAGATGGTCCACATCTTTCTGAAGCATTATTTTCTTATTCTGCCGGTTCTCTTCATGTTTTAATTTTTTTTCCAGGATTTGTTTTCTCACTGAAAAGATCATTCTTCTCCATTGACTGTTGAACCGCAAGTATGAAAATCCGATGACCATACCAGATAAATGGGTCAAATGACTAATATTGGAATGACTACCCAAAGAGGAGAAAAAAGCAACAGCCCCTAAAATGATGACAAACCATTTTACTCTAACGGGAAACAGGAAATAGATGTAGACAATCCGGTTTGGGAACAGGAGACCATAGGCAGTTAAAATGCCGTAAACAGCACCGCTGGCACCTATTAAATATGCAGGTGATGATGAAAAAGATTGAAAAACGAGCCATACCAGCCCCGAGCCTATACCGGTAATAAGATAATATTTTATGAATCCATGTCTTCCCCAAATGGTTTCAAGCTCCGAACCAAACAAAAAAAGAACAAGCATATTGATTGCCACATGCCAAAAATCCCCATGGACAAACATATATGTTACAGGTTGCCAGACCAGAGGCCAGATCGTTTCAGGAGACAGTCCAAGAATTTCGACTAGGTTTACCTCTCCCAGGGAAATGGTTTTGAAAATATACAACAACAGGTTTAATCCGATGAGTACCTTAATTGCATCGGTAAAGTATCGGGGCTTCCATGAAAACTGCCCCAGGTCAGATTGGAATTGATATTTCATTGATTTTGATACCTTAACTTACGAAATTGATAATAGTTGCATGGATTCATAAATGGCGTGGGGACACTGGGAGGAGCCTCTTTTACCAGAAGCTGTGGCATAGTAAACAAAGTGGATTTCAATCCTTTTCTGCCTAAACATATAGTGGCTGTGCTGACGAAGAAATCTCTTGGGAAAATACCCTTTATTTTTTTGAATCCGTATTTTATGAGTCCGTCCCGTAAAATGGTCGTACAGTTTCGGTTTAAAAAATTAAAATCTTTGTATTTTTCAGGATTTTTAGGATGAGGCTCGGTGTTATGGATTACCCTGAGCTCTTCATGAAATATGTGGGACAGGGATGCTTCGTCAATTCCCTCAATTCGTAACACATGAATCGTTCGCATGAAATTCCTCCCAAATTTATCATAATAATTCCTCCCGTTTTCATTTAGCGAAAATCTTCCGGTTGTGGGAGAAGGTGCAAATTCTCCCAGGGCAGGACGATAAAAATATTCTGCCGGTGTCAATATCTCATTCTCGTTCATTAAATGTGAAAAATTAAATATATTTCCACCAATATTGATAGCATTGTGTCCTAAAGTGGATGTTGTGTATTTGACCAGTCTTTCATTATAATATAATTCCAAAAAAGGAACTCTCTCTTTTTCTTTCACCGGAGAAAGTAAATACATATATTTTCCGTTTTCATAGTCTTTCTGAGGTAGTCGCTGAGCATGAACGGTATGATCTTTCCAGTGGGTAACATATCCTTCCCAGATGTGTTGGCTTTTTAAGTGGTTTTGACCGTCAAGCCCTTTTAGAAACACTACATCGTTTTCCACAGTTAATACTCCGGTTACAGTTTCTTCCATGATTATGAATTAAGTTTTTTCATGAATTCGAAAGAATGAAGGGGACCAGAATAATCAAAATAATATCGCATATATCCTGTCAGGAATGCTCCGACTGTCTTACGGTCTGCTGCTGTTATGGAGAGGTCCGGAATGGATTCTAATGAGTGAGTCTGAAGGGTCTCTAAAATATTCCTGCTGTTAGGAGATCCCCCGGGATCCATGGACTTAACTTCAGTTTCTCCTTCTATGGTCAAATCCGGTTTAAAGCCTAAAAGAGTGAGCAGTTTCATTTCATAATACCAAAAAAGAATGTTCAATCTATCTTCCTGGGAATCCATTTTGTGAAGAACAGATATTAATTCGTCAAACAGTTCCGGATGAGGGTCGTTATTGATCGTTGCCTTATCCGTGATTTCCATTAATGCCAATCCGTAGGACATATGTTTGAGATTATTTTGGTATTTTGACCAGATGCGCTGATACGATATTTTTGCAGCCATCTGAATATCTCTTTTAGGTTTAAAGTGATAAATTAAGTTTAAATAATTAATCGGTTGAAAAAAGGATATATAGTGAGGTTTCTTCCTTTTGGCTCCGCGAACCATAATACTCACTTTTCCCTCTTCCCGTGTAAGGCACCGTGCAATGATGCTTGTATCTCCGAATGAAAACCTTTTCAGCACCACTGCCTCAGTGTGCACAATCATTATTATTTAATATGCTTTGGCAAATATCACTTCATGTTTTGCCGGCTTCCCGCTGTAAACGCAGGTTTTTCCGGATATATCACCATCTGGAAGAATGCATCGAATGGTTGCCATTGTTTCTGCCTTGATGTTCAATTCAGTTTTAGTGTCACCATCCCATCCGCAACGAACAAAACCGCCATTTTTTTCAATAACAGATTTGAACTCATCGAATGAATTAACCGTGCAGGTATTCTCTTCTCTGAACTTAAGCGCCTGTCGGTATAGATTATCCTGAATTTCATGTAAAAGGTCTTTCACCTTGGTTGCAATGATACCTTTTGGTACGGCTGTTTTATCTCCCGTATCTCTCCTGACAAGCATCACCTGATTTTCATCCACATCACGGGGGCCCACCTCCAGTCGTAAAGGAACGCCTTTCATCTCCCATTCATTAAATTTGAAACCTGGAGAGTTGGGACCCCAATCCTGATGGGACCTTATTTTTTTCTCCTTGAATTCATTTAGAATTGGTTCGATAAATTGACGGATATTCTGTTTGTCTTCATCAGTTCGGGAGATGGGAACAATAACTACTTGATGTGGAGCGATTTTAGGAGGAAGCCGGAGCCCTTTATCGTCTCCATGTGTCATGATGACGGCGCCCACAAGACGGGTGCTCACTCCCCAGCTGGTGGCATATACATATTCTTCCCGGTTATCCTCTGTTTGATAGGTGACGCCAAAAGCTTTTGCAAAATTTTGTCCGAGATTATGAGATGTGCCTGCCTGTAGGGCTCGTTTATCTCCCATCATTGCTTCAATGCAATAGGTTCGTTCTGCACCGGCAAATTTTTCGGCATCTGATTTCAAGCCGGTGAGGACAGGAATGGCAAGATATTCTTCAGCCAGTTTTTTGTAAAGACTCAGAATTAGCAAAGCTTCTTTTTCTGCTTCTTCTTCTGTGGCGTGTGCCGTGTGTCCTTCCTGCCAGAGGAATTCAGTTGTTCTCAGAAACAGTCTCGTACGCATTTCCCAGCGTACCACGTTTGCCCACTGGTTGATGAGCAGGGGCAGGTCCCGGTAAGACTGAATCCATTTTTTATACATGGACCAGATGACAGTCTCAGATGTGGGCCTAACGATTACCTCTTCCTCTAGTTTTGATTCCGGGTCAACAATAAGACCTTTCTCTCCTGCTTTTAACCTGGTATGGGTTACCACAGCGCATTCTTTGGCAAATCCTTCCACGTGATTCGCCTCCTGGGCCAAAAATGATTTGGGAATAAATAGAGGAAAATAAGCGTTTACATGTCCGGTATCTTTGATCATCCTGTCCAAAGCATCCCGCAGGTTTTCCCACAGCGAAAATCCATACGGTTTTATGACCATTGTCCCTTTTACAGGACCATAATCTGCCATTCCGGAGCGGATGACCACATCCGTGTACCAGCCTGAATAATTTTGACTTCTGGGAGTGATTTTTTTAGACATAGATTTTTTCTAGGATAAAAACTAGTATAAACAATGGTTGAGAAATTACCGGCTCTGATTCAGGTGGACAAATAAAAAGGACATCAGGGATTTACTGATGAAATAAATGCTGGGAGCGTTTTTTATTCCTCAGTTTCTTCTTCAATTACTCTAAACATTTTTTCTCCTGGAAGAACCATCCCGTATTTTTCTCTTGCTATTCTCATAAGATATTCGTCATTATATTTTAAATTATGTTTTTCATTTTCTAAATTTTGCAGTTCAAGACGATATTCGGCTATGAGGGTTTGAGTCCTTTTTCGTTCCGAATTGATTTTTATTAATTGATAAATACCGTGGTCTCCAAAGAAAAATATAATGACCAGTACGATGCTAACCAGTAATACTACCCCTCGTAAGATTCGTTTTTTTGCCGATTCAGTTTTCTGTTGATAGCGGAGGGTTTTTGGTGTTTTCTTCGATTTTTTGACTCTTCTCATGATTTTCCCAGAAGGGATTTATCCGGATAGTCTGCCCTGCTCCCTAATTGTTCTTCGATTCTTAATAGTTGATTGTATTTACATAATCGGTCTGTCCTTGACGCTGAACCGGTTTTAATCTGCCCCATTCCCATGGCAACAGAAAAATCGGCAATGAACGAATCTTCCGTCTCACCAGAACGGTGGGATATAATCACAGCAAAATTATTTTTTCTTGCCAACTCAACCGCCTGTATTGTTTCAGTGACTGTTCCAATCTGATTTAATTTAATTAATATAGCATTCATTGATTGTTCCCCCACGGCACGCTGAAGACGTTCCAAATTTGTCACGGTTAAATCATCTCCGACAATTTGTATGGTGTTACCCAATGTTTTATTTAGATGGCTCCAACCGTCCCAGTCATTCTCATCCAGTCCATCCTCAATGGAAACAATGGGATATTTTTCCACCAGTGTTTGCCAATAGTTTACCATTTCCTCTGATGATAAAGAAAGTTTTTCTGAGTACAAATGGTATAAACCCTCATCATAGAATTCACTTGCCGCCGCATCAAGGGTGAGAAAAACATCCTGTCCAACCTTAAACCCTGATTTATCAATGGCTTCTAAAATTACTTCAATAGCTTCTTCATTGGATTTGAGGTCAGGAGCAAAACCTCCTTCATCCCCCACTGATGTATTTAGCCCTCTTGATTTAAGCACACCTTTTAGATGATGAAAAATTTCTGTTCCAGTTCTCAACCCCTCACTGAAAGAATCTGCGCCTAATGGATAAACCATAAATTCTTGAACATCTACATTGTTGTCTGCGTGGCTGCCTCCATTCAAAATATTCATCATTGGCGCCGGTAATAATGAATTACCGGAGCTTAGATATTTCCACAGAGGCTTTCTCTCATGAATTGCTGCTGCTCGGCACACTGCCATGGAAACACCAAGAATTGCATTTGCGCCAAGGATGTTTTTGTTTGGTGTCTCGTCTGCTTCAATTAATTGTCTGTCAATGGACTCTTGATCAATGGCATTTTTACCTTTTACTGCCTTTTGTAAAGTAACATTCACATTTTGAACTGCCTTGAGAACACCCTTTCCCATATATCTGTCTGAATCGCTATCTCGGAGCTCCACTGCTTCATGTTCACCGGTTGAAGCCCCGGACGGAACCGCTGCCCTTCCGTGAGACCCATCCGATAAAAATACATCTACCTCAACTGTGGGATTTCCTCGGGAGTCAAGAATTTCTCTTCCGGTTATGGTAGCTATGGATGAATCAGACACTTTCGTTTCACATGATTTTATTCAAGTTAAAACGTGGAACAACACAAGACAATACTCATTATAAACTTAATTGTGCAAAAAAACCATAGCCCTTAATTTTCTGACAGTATGAATAGCAAAATAGATGTTTATAGGTTTGATGAGCGTGATTCTGATGAGTGGGATGAGTTTGTAGATAGGTCATGCAATGGAACGATGTTTCATACCCGCAGGTTTCTGAACTATCATCCGCAGGACCGTTTTCAAGACCACAGTCTGTATTTTCATAAAAAAGGGAAACAATATGCTGTTTTCCCTTCAACGGTTACCCACACAAAAAATGGAGACGTACTTCACTCCCATCCGGGAGCATCGATTGGTAGTTTTGTTACAAAAACTTTTCCTTCATTAAAAGAATCATTTAATTTAGCCACTTCATTGGTGCAGTACGCCAAGGATGAGAACTTTTCAGGAATCAAGATCACGCTCCCTCCTGATTGTTACAGCAAATCTCCATCAAACTATATGGAATTTGCGCTGCTAAAACTTGGTTTTAACTATTTAAAACGGGAAGTTTCCAGTGTGATGATATTACCAAGCACAATTGAAGACACAATGAAAGGGTTTAAACCGTCTCACCGGCAGGCTGTTCGAAAAGCAGAGAAAGAGGGTGTACGGATCCAGCAGTCAACAAAATATGAAACGTTTTATAAAATTTTAAAAAATAATTTATCCAAGCGGCATGGCGTTTCACCTACTCACAGTCTTAAAGAGTTAGAATTAATAAAGGCCATTTTCCCAAACAAGATCATTTTGCACGGTGCATTTATTGAAGACAAAATGATAGCAGGAGTCGTAAGTTTTCTTTTAAATAAACGAATACAGTTAGCATTTTACATTTCACATAATGAGAATTTTCAGGAGAAACGAGCATTAAATTTATTGTTTTACACGATTTTTACAGAGGCTGTTCAGAATGGGAAAAAGGTTTTTGATTTCGGTATATTTACAGTAAATGGAGAACCTAACTTTGGGTTAGCCCGATTTAAGGAAAATTTTGGTGCCAGTGGGATTTTCCGAGATACGCTGGAACTGAACCTGACTGAATAGATGTCTATTAAAACACTTGGAAAACAATCGCTGATCTATGGATTCGGGCACATTCTGACCCGTCTGGTTACATTTTTTCTTCTTCCGCTTTATACACATATGTTTACACTGGAAGAGTACGGGGTGGTTTCCCTGGCCTATGCTTTTATGGGATTCGCCTTGATTC
>CAZBBE010000072.1:0-6742 GCA_964489755.1 uncultured bacterium
CAGTAATTTCTGTTAAGAAAAATGAAAAGGCTAGAAAACCTTCTTTAATTGTTGAAGTTGATTTCGGAAAAGAAATTGGAATCAAACAATCTTCTGCTCAAATAACACATTACTACAATGAAGAAAACTTAGTAGGAAAACAAGTAATCGGAGTATGTAATTTTCCAGAAAAGAATATAGCAGGTGTAATATCACAGTTTCTGATTTTGGGAGCTATTGAGAAAGATGGGAAAGTTGTATTGGTTCATCCATCTCAAAATACAGAGAATGGTTTACCTATTGCATAATTAGATGCATCCAGAATTATTATCAATGTCACTATTTATGTTTGTGACAAGTTGTTCTCCAGGTCCAAATAACATTGTTGCCTCTTATTCGGGATTTAACTTTGGTCTAATTAAAACAATACCTCACATTTGTGGAGTAATTTTTGGATTTACGACCTTAGTTATAGTTGTAAATTTTGGATTAATAAGTGTTTTTAAAAATTTTCCAATTATACAAGAAATTTTAAAATATGGTGGAACAATTTTTTTATTTTATTTAGCCTATAAAATTTCGTTTTCTAAAACAAGTCCAAGCAGTACCTCTGAGAATCCAGTAAAATTTATTGAAACATTTTTTTTTCAATTTTTGAATCCAAAAGGAGTTATTGTAGCGATCATAATTGTTTCAACTTATGTAGAAAGTGGAAAACACTTTATAAATTATTCTTTATGGGTAATTGTAGTTGCATTTTTTTTTGCATGTGTAAGTATTACTTTTTGGACTTTACTAGGAAAATTTTTAAGTAAATTTGCGACAAATGAGAAATTTATAAAGTTGTTTAATTATGCTATGTCAATTCTTCTATTAAGTTGTATAGCAACATTTTATTATTAATTTATGAATCCAGGAAACAAAAATTCTTTTAATTCATTAAAATCAATCAATATAAATGGATTAGAGTATAATTATTATTCCATAGCTGAGGCTGAGAAAAATGGACTTTCTGGAGTATCTAAACTTCCAAAATCATTAAAAGTATTGTTAGAAAATTTGTTAAGATATGAAGATGATCTTTCTGTTACAAAAAATCAAATAGAGGCAATTAAAAATTGGTTAAAAGAAAAAAAATCAACTACTGAAATTACGTATCGACCTGCGAGGGTTTTATTACAAGACTATACAGGAATTCCCGCTGTTGCTGATTTGGCCGCTATGAGAGAGGCTGTAAAAGAAAAAAATAAGGACCCAAATTCAATAAATCCACTCTCACAAGTTGACTTGGTTATTGATCATTCCGTTCAAGTTGATCAGTTTGCAAACAAAGATTCATTAGAGAAAAATGTTGAAATTGAATTCAAAAGAAATGGAGAAAGATATTCTTTTTTAAAATGGGGACAACAAGCATTTAACAACTTTAGAATAGTTCCACCTGGAACAGGAATTTGTCACCAAGTTAATTTAGAATATTTGTCCAAAGTTGTTTGGTCTGAAAAATATAAAGGGAAATATTATTTATTTCCTGATACTTTGGTTGGAACAGACAGTCATACAACAATGGTAAATGGTCTATCAGTGCTTGGGTGGGGCGTAGGTGGAATTGAAGCAGAAGCAGGAATGCTAGGTCAACCGATCTCAATGTTAATTCCAGAGGTAGTTGGATTTAATATTACAAACAAATTACCTGAAGGAACTACCGCAACAGATCTTGTTTTAACAGTTGTTAAAATGCTTCGAGACAAGGGAGTTGTTGGAAAATTTGTTGAATTTTATGGCAGTGGATTGAAAAATTTGACACTGGCTGACAGAGCTACGATTGCTAACATGGCTCCCGAGTATGGTGCAACTTGTGGATTTTTTCCTATTGATCAAGAAACTTTAAAATATTTAAAATTTTCAGGAAGAGATGAGCAAACATTAAAAATTGTAGAAGAATATTCAAAACTACAAGGACTATGGTCAAGTGATGACATGGAATTTACTGATATTCTTTCTTTAGATATGTCAACTGTGGTTCCAACTATTTCTGGACCAAAAAGACCTCATGATAAAGTTTTATTAACTGATGCTGCATCAGATTTTCAGAAAGTATTCGAAAAAGTTAATAATAGAAAAGTTCCTAATATTTCAAAAGTTTCTGGTAGTGATTATGAAATTAAAGATGGTTCAATATTAATTGCAGCAATCACTTCATGCACAAATACTTCTAATCCCAATGTTTTAATTGGTGCGGGTCTGCTTGCAAAAAAAGCAGTTGAGTATGGAATAAAAACAAAACCTTGGGTCAAAACTTCTTTAGCGCCCGGATCTCAGGTAGTTACAGACTATTTAGCTAAAGCAGGATTAAATATATTTTTAGATAAATTAGGATTTAACTTAGTCGGTTATGGATGCACAACATGTATTGGTAATTCTGGCCCATTGCCAGAAAATATTTCAGAGTCTGTAAAAAAAGATAATATTTATGCAGTCTCAGTTTTATCCGGAAATAGAAATTTTGAGGGCCGCATATCACCTTTAGTTAAAGCAAATTATTTAGCATCACCACCACTGGTAGTTGCTTACGCCTTAGCTGGATCAATGCAAGTAGATTTATACAAAGATCCACTTGGAAAAAGTTTATATGGCAAAGAGATTTATTTAAAAGATATTTGGCCTTCGAATAAAGAAATAGAAGATACTTTAAGAAATTCATTGAATCCTGAAATGTTTGTTAAAAGGTATTCAAACGTATCTAAAGGACCAGAACAATGGCAAAAAATCAAAACTGAAAAAAGTAGTATTTATAATTGGGATGAAAATTCAACATATGTAAAAAAACCACCTTTCTTTGAAGGTTTAACTGATGAACCTGAAGGGTTTACAGCTATTAAAGATACAAGACCTCTTTTAATTTTAGGCGATATGATTACAACAGATCATATTTCTCCCGCAGGATCTATACAAAAAGAAAGTCCAACCGGTGAATATTTTATGAAAAGTCAAATCTTACCTAAGGATTACAATTCTTATGGTTCAAGAAGAGGAAATCATGAAGTAATGATGAGAGGTACTTTTTCAAATATAAGAATCAGAAACGAAATGGCACCAGGAACTGAAGGAGGTTATACAAAGTTATACCCTGAAGGAAAAGTCATGCCAGTTTATGATGCAGTTATGGAATATAAAAAAAGAAAAACTGACTTAGTTGTTATAGGAGGCAAGGAATATGGCACGGGCTCTTCAAGGGATTGGGCAGCAAAAGGAACTAAATTGCTGGGAATAAAAGTAGTTATAGCCGAAAGTTTTGAGCGAATTCATAGATCTAATTTAATAGGAATGGGTATACTTCCACTTCAATTTATTGATGGAATAAATAGACTAGACTTAAAATTAATTGGATCTGAATTAATTAGTGCGCTTAAAATAGAAAAAGGCATAGTTCCTGGCGATAAAGTACAAGTAGAAATAAAATATGATTCAGGAGACATAAAAAAAATACAAACTTTATGCAGAATAGATACTAAAAATGAACTTGAATATTACAAAAATGGTGGAATCCTTCAATACGTTTTAAGAAACATGATCTAACGATGGAAGAAGATATAGCAATAATAGATAAAAATACGAGGAACGAAAAAATTAAAAATTTTTTTATTAATAATAAAAAAAAAATAATTATATTTATTTCATTAATTATTATAATAATTTTTGGATATTTTGCTTACGGAGATTTTGAAGACAAAAAAAGAATTAAAATAGCTGAAAAATATAATAGCGCAACCATTAATTATATTTCAGGAAACAAAGCAAATGTAAAAAATGAGTTGATAGAGATAATTAATGAAAAAGATACAGCTTACTCACCCTTAGCATTATATTTTATAATTGATAACAATATAGAAGCCAACAATGAAGAAATTAATAAATATTTTGATATATTAATTAACGAAGTTAAACTTGATAAAGAAATAAAAAATTTAATAATATTTAAAAAAGGTTTATTTAATTCCGATTTTGAAACCGAAAATAATTTAATCAGTATTATTAATCCGTTAATTAATTCTAAAAGTGTATGGAAATCACATGCTCTTTATTTAATGGCTGAATATTTTTATTCTAAAGATCAAAAACAAAAAGCTAAAGAATTTTATAATAAAATAATAAGCTTAGACAATAGTAACGAAAATATAAAGTTAGAAGCTCAAAAAAAATTACGTAGAGATTTCAGTGAATAAAATAATTACTATTTTATTAATATTTTTCTTTTTTACCAATTGTTCACTAAATAATACTATAGGCTTTTGGTCTAAATCCGAAAAATTAAAAACCGAAAACACTTTAATTGAAAAAGAAATATTTCAAGAATCTGAAATTTATGAAAAAGAATTTAATCCAAATTTAAAAATAAAATTAAAAAATAATTTTAAAAATAAAAGTTTTATCAATAATTTGAGCAATAACAACGGTGTTGTTAAATTTAAAGGAGCTCCAAAAAAAGTATCTAAATACAAATTTTCAAAAATTAGCCAATTTGATTATTTTCAGCCGGAATTATTGTTAACAAATAGAAATAGTATAATTTTTTTTGAAAATAAAGGATCTATATTTAATTTTAATGAAAATTCCAAACTAATATGGAAAAAAAATATATATTCAAAATCAGAAAAAAAATTAAATCCAATATTATATTTTGCCAATAATGAAAAATATTTAATTACTGCGGACAATATTGCAAAGTATTATGCAATTAATATTAATAATGGTGAATTAATTTGGTATAAAAATAATACTTCTCCATTTAATTCCCAAGTTAAAATTTTTAAAGATAAATTTTTTGTAATTGATTTTGACAATATATTAAGATGTTACTCAATTAAAAATGGTGAAGAAATTTGGAATTTTAAAACTGAAAAATCTTTTATTAAATCTCAGCAAAAATTATCATTAATAGTAAGTAATAATAGAATAATTTTTATTAATACTCTAGGTGATGTTAGTGCTATTGATATAAGTTCAGGCAATTTGTTGTGGCAAACATCTACACAAAGTAGTGCTATCTATGAAAATTCATTTTCACTAAAAAATTCTGATTTAATATACGCAAATAATTCCATTTATTTTTCTAATAATAAAAATAAGTTTTTTGCTTTAGATGAAAAAACTGGAGTTATTAAATGGAAACAAACAATAAACTCAAATTTAAGACCAACATTTGCTGATGGTCTGCTTTTTACAGTTACAATAGAAGGGTACCTAGTAGTGATAGACTCTAGAAATGGAAACATTGTTAGAATAACAAATGTTTTTGATTCAATAAAAAATTATAAAAAAATAAATGTTAAACCAGTAGGTTTTGTTGTTACCGAAGATAATATTTATTTAAGTCTAAATAATGGAAAATTAATTATAGTTAATATTGCAACTGGAAAATCAACAGATGTTATAAAAATAGATAGCGAAAAAATATCAAGACCTTATGTATTAAATAATAACATGTATATAATTAGAGATAATGCAGTATTAAAATTAAACTAATATGTTCCTAAAGCTTCTTAAAAAACTAGGAAGAAAAAAACTTGTCTTAGATAGAGGTCCTTCTCATCCAAAATACAATGAAGCCAAACCTTGGATGAATAGATATTATATTTTGTTTAGATATAGACCCCAATGGTTCCCATTTAATATTATAATTCATGAAATGTTAGATAATGACCATGGTGTGGGTGTTCACAATCATTTATGTCCTTACATAACTATCGTTTTGCAAGGAGGATATTGGGAAACATTAAAAACTGGAAAATTTTGGAGGCAACCTGGATATATTGGATTTAGATCTGCCAATAATTATCACAGAGTGGATTTAAAACCTGGAACAAGACCTTTAACATTATTTATACCTGGACCATTTGGTTTAAGAACAGGATCAAGGTCTGGATATGGGATAGATTTTAAAACGAAAATTAAATGATACAAAAATTTTATAATTTAAAAATCAACACAAATGGTCAAAGGCTTTATGAATTTACAGATGATACTATTCAATGGATAAATAAATCAAAATTTAAACAGGGAATATTAAATTTAAGTATACAACATACGAGCGCATCATTAATAGTTCAGGAAAATGCAGACCCCGATGTACAAACCGATTTAATAGACTACTTTGATAAATTAGTCCCAATGGATAATAAGCTTTATGTTCACACTACAGAAGGAAAAGATGATATGCCAGCTCACATTAAGTCTGCTTTAACGAACAATCAAATTTCTTTAAGTATTAATTCAGGAAAATTATTACTTGGTACTTGGCAAGGACTGTATTTATTTGAGCATAGACTAACGAATCACTCAAGAATCATTATTCATCATTTTATTGGAGAATAATCTCGAATCGCTTATTTTCTTTGTTTTTTAATGTAAAATTTAGCTTTTAATCAATATATAGTATGTTAATCATGGTCCAAAGCTACTAACTACTTGATATAGATCAAATAGTAGTAATTTGGTAGCTAAACGTAGAAACAATAAAATGGGAGCTAAATATGAAAATATTATCAGGTTTGACTGGCACAGTTAATAGTCTTACTCATGTAGTAATAGCTTTATTAGCACTAGGTATCGTTGTTTCTCTTCTAGGTGGAAATGTTCCATTTGTAGGAGGAATAGCCGATAATATAGTGGGTTTAGTGCAAGGACTAGGTGATGCCGGTATAGTTGGACTAATTGCAGCTATAATCATCTTAAATTTTTACAAATAGCTACAAATTAAGTTTGT
>CAZBBE010000073.1:0-6730 GCA_964489755.1 uncultured bacterium
CGGTGTACCAGATCACGATAGGGGGTTACGCTTGTAGAGGTCATATCAGTAACCTGAGTCGTAAAATATCCTATTCGGGGATCTTCAAACCTCGGGGTATAATCATTGTCCGGCATTTCAAGAAAACTATGCCTGAGCGTAATGTTAACAGAGCGCGGGTCTGTGATACCACTGCTTCCCCTCGCTTGTGGCTCTGGATTATCATAAACATACTGCACAATAACATCTGAATTCATTGGATAACTTTTAACCAATAAATACTTGCTCTTTTCTTTATTTAGGCTCCCAAGATTAAACCGTTTACTCTGTTCGTTCCCAGTGGGTGGGGTTGGTTTAATTTGTTGAAGGTTCTCACTTAAAAAGAACCCATCTGCCTCTATTAAATACTTGTTTTTTAATGAGTCTGTTGCAACTATTTTTTGTGAAGCAATAATTGAGGGGCTTATGTTAGCATTCTTCGCACGGCTTAAGGCATTACTCGGATCAAAATAAAAGGACGAATTTTCATTAACTAGTTCTATTCTATTAAAATATTTTTGTATAGAAAAAATCCGGCTTCTCCGATAAGATCCACGATTAAAACGAACATCTACGACCCCATCTACTGACTGAACAAAATAAACAAATTCTTCACCCACCTGGGTTTTTTCTATTAGCATAAACAAACTTCCATCTGTAGTGTCCTGATAAAATGTAAATAACCCTCCAAACATTATCATTCCTTTTATTTTTTGATCTAAAGACTCTGTTGGTTTCTTTGTAGAATCTTTTTCAACCGCATTTGTATGGCCCGGGTTTTGATTAAGGCTATACCCAGGGGCTACTGTTGTGCCATAAAAAATAAAAACAAAAAAAAGTGATAATTGAGTCGCTTTCATAATAAGCCTCCTGTTAATTTTTATGTTGTAAATAAATATCTGTTACTGTTCCGGTCACCATCTCTGAGGCATTACCGATGGTTTCACTCATAGTCGGGTGTGGATGAACTGTTAGGCCTATGTCTTCTGCATCTGCCCCCATTTCAATTGCCAGTGCTCCCTCTGCAATTAAATCTCCGGCCCCGGGCCCAACAATACCAATACCTAGTATTCTCTCGGTGTCTGAATCAAACAAAAGTTTTGTTTTTCCTTCGCTAGCACCAAGAATAGCTGCCTTCCCGCTTGCGGCCCAAGGGAATTCTCCAGTTTTATATGCAATATCCATTTTTTTTGCTTCTTTTTCTGTCAACCCTGCCCAGGCGACCTCTGGGTCAGTATACACCACATTAGGAATTGCCGACGCATCAAACACAGCCGGTTTCCCCGCAGCCACTTCTGCGGCCACCTTTCCTTCGTGTGAGGCTTTGTGAGCCAACATTGGGTTGCCTACAATGTCTCCAATAGCAAATATTGTGTCAACTGATGTTCGCTGATATTCATCTACCATGACATAGCCAGATTCATCTGTTGCAACCCCTGTTTTCTCTAGATTTAATAAATCTATATTTGGAGTGCGTCCAATGGCCACCAGCACCCGATCAAACGTCTTTTTTGTGTTTCTTTCTCCATTTTGAATTGATACGCTTAAAGCGCTTTTTCCTTTTGTTTCAACTTTTTCCACTCTAGACGAGAGTAAAACTATGATTCCTTGTCTTTCTAGTTTTTTACGAAGTGGCTCAACAATATCAAAATCTGCTGCGGGGATAAGGGTTTGCATAAACTCAACAATGGTTACTTTTGTGCCAAGCGTGGCATATACCTGACCCAGTTCTAGTCCGATTGCTCCCCCACCAATTACTAACATTGTTTCCGGAATCTCTTTTAATTCTAATGCGGTTTTTGATGTCAGCACCGATGGGTGGTCCATTGGCACTCCTGGAATCCCTAAAGAAACAGACCCAACCGCTATAATACATTTTTCAAAAGCAATATTAATTGTTTCCTTGGCTGTTTTAACACTCAATTCTGTGTTAGAACTAAAGGCAGCATGCCCCTCTAGTGTTTTGACTTTTCTTGCCCTGGCCATTTGGTCCAAGCCCATAACTAATTTTCTAACGGTTTTATCTTTTTGTTTACGAAGAGCGCCTAAATCAATTTTTGGTTTCCCAAAAATCACCCCCGCTTTCGACAGTTCTTTTGCTTCATTCATTATTTTCGACACATGTAATAAGGCCTTAGAAGGAATACAGCCACGGTTTAAACACACGCCCCCCAATGTTGGGTCGCGATCAATCAATAAAACTCTTTTCCCGAGATCAGCTAAGCGGAATGCGGCAGTATACCCTCCAGGCCCTGCGCCAATTACGACAAACTCAGCTGTTATTTTTTTTGCCATTTAACTATTATTTATAATTATCTGCGTTGGCCAGCGTTTCTGCATATCTGGATGTAAATCTTGCCGCGGCTGCTCCATCAATTACACGGTGATCATATGACAATGAAAATGGCAGAATATACCTTAGGCGCATGGTCTTGTTTTTGTGATCATAAACTTTTTCCCACCAGCTCTCTGAAATTCCTAAAATGGCCACTTGCGGCGGATCAATAATGGGCGTAAAAAAAGTACCGCCGATACCACCAAGGCTTGAAATCGTAAAGGTGCCCCCTTTTAATTCACCTGGTTTTAGTTTCTTGTCTCGAGCCCGTTGGCTTAGGTCTTGCAGTTCAGTAGAGATTTCGATGATGTTTTTTTGATCTACATCTCTTACTACAGGAACCATTAGGCCTGCCGGCGTATCAACTGCGAACCCAATATGGAAATAGTGTTTAAATATTAAATTTTCTCCTTTATGATCAAGGGAGCTGTTAAATATTGGCATTTCCTTAAGAAGCTCTGCTGCTGTTTTCATAAAAAAAGGCAGGAAGGTTACCTTTTGTTTTTTGGTGCCCACATCCTCATTCAGTTTTTGTCTGTGCGCACGAAGGTCTGTAATGTCTGCTTCGTCAAATTGTGTGACATGTGGAATTGTTTGCCAGGATTGTTGCATGCGCCTGGCGGTTATGCGCTTGATTTTTGTTAGTTTTTGAGTTGCAATTTTTCCCCATTGAGAAAAATCAATTTCTGGCCCGGGGCGGTAAGAACTTCCGCCGGACCCTTCCATTTTATTTCTAATAAAACTATGTATATCTTCTTTTGTGACGCGGCCTTTTGGACCCGTTCCTTTTATGGTTTGTAAGTCGATCTTTAATTCGCGAGATAACCGGCGAACCCCGGGAGAGGCGAAAGCCCCTTCTCTCTCTTGTTTAACTTTTCTTTGTTTCTTCGGCTCTGCTGCTACTGTTGTCGCGGGCCTTAACGATTTTCTTTTTTCTTTTACTTTCTGTTTAGATGTTTTTTTACCGGTCGTTTCTATGGTAATTAGACATTGTCCAGCTATAACATTAGACCCTGGAGCAATTAGAACTTTTTTTACTTTTCCTTCAATTTCTGCCGGTATTTCCATTGACGCTTTTTCTGATTCAAGAACAAGGATTATATCGTCTACTTTTATTGTTTTTCCGGGAGAAACAAAAACATCGCTTACCTCGGCGGAATCAATTCCTTCTCCGAGATCTGGTAAGAGTATTTCCTTAATCATTTTTTATGCCTATACTGTAATTGGGCTTGGTTTTTCCTTGTCAATATTGTATTTCTTTATCACCTTTTCAGCTACTTTCATATCCAGCTTGCCATCGATTGCCAAGGCCCAAACAACAGTCAAGACAATATAATAACGATCAACCTCAAAAAAATGGCGCAAATTTTCCCTAGTATCACTACGACCAAACCCATCTGTTCCAAGGGCATAATAAGGGCCAGGAACATAAGAACCAATTTGCTCAGAAACCATTTTTACATAATCAGACACGGCAACAGTTGGTACCCTGTGCTTACTGAAACACTTTTCTAAATGAGACATCTTTGGTTTTTTATTTGGGTGTGTCAAGTTCCAGCGTTCTACCTCTTCCGCATCTCTTCTTAGTTCGCTGAAACTGGTTACATTCCAAATTCCGGGCTCTATCTCCCAATCCTCTTCTAAAAGTGTTGCCGCCGCTAGGACCTCGCCCATCAATGGTCCGCTACCCAAGAGACGGATGGTTGGGTTTTCTGTGGTATGAATTTTATATAAACCCGCAACAATATCCTCTGCAACACCTTCTGGTCTTGCGGGATGAATATAATTCTCGTTCTCAACGGTAAGATAATAAATAACATCTTTGCCTTCTTCGAGCATTTCCTGCATTCCGCGGTGAACAACCGTTGCTATTTCATGGGCATATGCAAGATCATATGCTTTTATGTTTGGTGTTGCGGCTGCGGCTAGGTGGCTGTGCCCATCTTGATGTTGTAGACCTTCCCCATTCAACGTTGTTCTTCCTGCGGTACCACCAACAAGAAACCCACGCACCCTCATATCGCTTGCTGCCCAAATAAAATCCCACACTCGTTGAAAGCCAAACATAGAATAATAGATATAAAAGGGTAGCATATGTTGCCCGTGCGTGCTGTAACTCATTCCGGCGGCAATGAATGATGAAATTGAACCGGCCTCATTGATTCCTTCTTCAAGAATTTGCCCATCCTTTTCTTCTTTATAATACAAAAACTGATCAGAATCTACGGGATCATACAGCTGCCCTTGGTTTGAATAAATTCCGAGCTGTCGAAATAGAGGGTCCATACCAAAAGTTCTAGCTTCGTCCGGTATTATAGGAACAATGCGCTTACCAATTGTTTTGTCTTTCGTGAGCAGCGTTAGCAAACGAACATAGGCCATTGTGGTAGAAATTTCTCGTTTTCCGGTCCCGCTCAAAAGTTCTTGAAATATAGATATCTCTGGGATCTTTATTGGAGACAGATTGTCTTCTCGGGTGGGGGTTGGCCCCCCTAGCTTTTCACGGCAATTTTTCAAATATTTGTATTCTTTACTTTTTTTCTCGAAGCGGTAAAAGGGCGCCTTCATTGCGTCCTCATCTCCCAAAGGAATATTGAACCGATCCCTAAAACTCAATAATTCTTTATCATTAAGTTTTTTCTGTTGATGGGTAATGTTTCGACCTTCTCCGGCCTCTCCTAGGCCATATCCCTTAATTGTGCGCGCCAAAATAACTGTCGGGCGATTCTTATGATTAACGGCTTCATTATACGCGGCATATACTTTTACAGGATCATGGCCCCCGACCCTCAGTTTTCCAAGCTCTTCATCTGTATAGTCTTTTACCATTTCAACTAGCTCAGAGTATTTACCAAAAAAATGTTTTCTTACATGTGCTCCGCCATCCACAACATATTTTAATAGGTCTCCATCTACTATTTCTTCAATTCGTCGAAGAAGCACCTCGCCATCTTTTCCCCCAAACAGGGCGTCCCAATCCGACCCCCAAATTACTTTTATTACGTTCCACCCCGCCCCCCGAAAAGCGCCCTCTAGTTCTTGAATAATTTTGGAGTTGCCGCGAACAGGACCATCTAAGCGCTGTAAATTACAATTCACAACAAAAATCAAATTATCAAGACCTTCTCTTGATGCAAGTGTTAAGCCCCCAAGAGATTCTGGTTCATCCATCTCTCCGTCTCCTAAAAACGCCCATACTTTTCTTCCGGTGTCTTTCATAAGGCCGCGATTTATCATATATCGCATAAAACGCGCCTGATATATCGCCATAAGTGGGCCTAAGCCCATCGATACAGTGGCAAACTGCCAAAAGTTGGGCATTAACCATGGGTGTGGATAGGATGAAACGCCATCTTTTGAAAGGTCTCTTCGAAATTCGTGTAAATTCTCTTTGTTAAACCTCCACTCCACATACGCTCGGGCATATATGCCCGGCGATGCGTGGCCTTGAAAAAAGATGAGGTCTTTGCCTTTTGGGTGTTTGGAGCCCTTGAAATAGTGATTAAATCCAACTTCATATAATGTTGCAGCAGACGCATAGGTTGAAATGTGTCCTCCAATTCCCGGTGTTTCCTTGTTCGCCTTTGTCACCATTGCCATTGCATTCCACCGTACCGTTGATTTTATTTTCCGCTCTATTGCACGATCACCAGGAAAACCCGGTTCATCACCAGGTAAAATAGTATTAACAAATGGCGTCTTTGTGTTGAAGTCCAGTCTCGTGCCTCTTGATTGCACAAAAGAGATGAGCGTTTCAAGCAAAAACCCCGCCCTCCTGTTCCCGTCTTCTTCTAGGGCGTCTTCTATTGCCTCCAACCATTCTTGGGTTTCTTCAGGATCTATATCTTTTTTATTGTTTATTAAAATACTAAGGCCTTTTCTCTCTTGTTTTTTTCCTTGGTTGGTTCTGAGAAAAATTTACTCCAGATTTATAACTGTTTGCTATAATGAACTAAAGAACTTCAAAAAGTTGGTTTCCAACGGTTTTATTTGTTTTACACAAAAACAGATAAAAAATCTTTTTTATTAGATAATTATTTCTTTCCAATCCCCCTTGCGTATTTTCCAAAACATAATAATTGCAAACAAAACTATATAAATAACAAAAGCCATCCATGGCCCCATAAATCCGAAACCCAGGACAACGCCAGAAACATAGCTGGCAGGCAAGAAAAACCCCCACACAATCGCCGCCTCTACTACAGCTGGAAAGAATGTGTTTCCAGCACCAGAAAGCGCAAACCAAAGAGTTAATCCTACAGCATCTGCAAACTGTACAAGGGCGGCAATCCGCAAAGCATTAACTCCTAGTTCCATCACCTTTGGGTCGTTGGTAAAAACAGGAATAATATATTGAGGAATAAACAGAAACATAAC
>CAZBBE010000074.1:0-6645 GCA_964489755.1 uncultured bacterium
CCTACATTAAAGAAAGTTTCCGTGCAATGGCTGAACATTGTGAAGGTATATTAAAGTTAAAGAAAATGGGATCTATAGCTTTTGATTATGGAAATAATTTACGTGGACAAGCTAAAAAAGCTGGGGTTAAAAATGCATTTGATTACCCCGGTTTTGTTCCTGCGTATATTCGCCCTCTTTTTTGTGATGGAAAAGGTCCTTTTCGGTGGGTTGCATTATCAGGGGATCCAGAAGACATTTACAAAACAGATGAAAAAGTGTTAGAGTTATTTCCAGATGACAAACCATTGAAAAGATGGATATCGAAAGCCAGGGTACAAGTTCACTTTCAGGGACTGCCTTCCCGAATTTGTTGGCTGGGATATGGTGATCGTGCCAAAATGGGATTAGCAATGAATGAGATGGTAGCAAATGGAGAGTTGAAAGCCCCCATTGTGATTGGAAGAGATCATTTAGATACGGGATCCGTTGCATCTCCTTACAGAGAAACAGAATCAATGCTGGATGGTTCTGATGCTGTGGCAGATTGGCCACTATTGAATGCACTTACGAATGCTTCCAGCGGAGCGACCTGGGTTTCCATCCACCATGGAGGTGGTGTTGGAATGGGACTGGCAATTCATGCCGGACAAGTCATTGTTGCAGACGGTACAAATGAAATGGCGATTCGGTTAGACCGGGTTTTGAATAACGATCCAGGTATGGGGATTTTGCGACATTCAGATGCAGGATATAAGCAGGCTATTGCCAATAGTAAAAAGTGGAATATTAATATTCCTTTAATCAATAAATAAATTTTGGTTTGACTACTCACTTGAAAAATGTCGGGTGTTTATTCACTTGGGATTCCATTAAGAAATGTATTCATCATCAATACAATATTGAAATATTAATTGAAGATGGTATCATTATAGATATGGGACCTTCTATTGAAAAAGGAAACCATTCTATTGACTGTAATTATAAACTTGTCACTCCGGGATTCATTGACTCCCACACACATCCAGTTTTTTTTCAGGGAAGAGAGGAAGAATATGCTCAACGTCTATCAGGAATTTCTTATCAGGAAATTGCTAAAAAAGGGGGTGGAATTCTATCTAGTGTAGAAGGGGTTAGAAATGCAACTATTGACACATTAGTTGATAAATTGAATTTAAGGATGGATCGGTTTCTTCAAAACGGTACAACGACAGTTGAAGCAAAATCCGGATATGGGTTATCAACTGATAGTGAATTGAAATCATTGGAAGTAATTCAAAGAGTATCACAAAATCATTCGATCGATATCATTCCAACCTTTATGGGTGCTCATGCATTTCCACCTGAATATTCCGGAAATCATGATGCTTATGTTGATCTTATTTGTAATGAAATGATTCCAGCCGTATCTGAACAGGGAATTGCAAAATATTGTGATGTATTTTGTGAGGAAGGGTATTTTGATTTAGACCAAACTTCGAGAATATTGAAAACCGGTAAGAATTATGATTTAATCCCCAGAATTCATGCAGATGAATTTAGGGATTCCGGAGCAGCAGAACTTGCAGCAGAATTGGAATGTGTATCCGCAGACCATCTGATGGCTGTTAACGGAAAAGGTATACAAGTTTTATCTGTGAAAAATGTGACAGGAACCTTACTTCCGGGTACAACATTTTTCTTAGGAAGTCACCAATATGCTCCGGCAAGGAGAATGATTGAGGCCGGAGTACCTGTTGCCTTGGCATCAGATTATAATCCGGGAAGCAGTCATATACAATCTATGTCATTTATTCTTGTCCTTGCATGTTTACATTTACATATGTCCATTGAAGAAGCTATGATAGCATCCACCTGGCAGGGAGCCGTATCATTGGGTCTGGAAAATCAAGTCGGAAGCATTGAAATTGGAAAAAAAGCAGATATAATTGTATGGGATGTTGAGAAACCCATAGATGTTGTTTATTTCTGCCCGGGAGCAAACATCCGGCATGTTATTAAAAACGGTATGCAGATATTTTAGAAATATTGCGATTAAATAAGATAACAGATGAAAAAAAAGAAATTAGACTCTAAAGAAATAGGCTTAGAAGTAGGGCTTTTGATTGGGCGGTTTTTCCTGAATTCAGATGACCTACATTATGGTTATTGGAAACCGGATGTTTCAGTAGATTTACTTCATTGTGCTGAAGCTCAAAAAACCTATTCCGATTTATTGTTAAAGCAAATACCAGAAAATGCAAAATCAATCCTGGACGTTGGCAGTGGCTCAGGAAATACAGCTAAAAAATTAATTGATAGAGGAAATATAGTAGAATGTATATCTCCCAGTTCATTTTTATCCGAGGAAATTGAAAAAAAACTTGGTAGTATGGTTACAATTTATAAAACATTATTTGAAAAATTAGAAACAGACAATACCTATGATTTGATATTGTTTTCGGAAAGTTTTCAATATGTCCCTATTAAAAAATCACTTGAAAAATGTTACAAACTGCTAAATTCAAACGGATATATTTTGATTTGTGATTTCTTCCAAAAAGATCCATCCCATTTTACTGAACTAAGAGGAGGACATTCTTTTCCGAGATTCCAGAATGTTATTCAATCATTGAAGTTTAAAGAGATATCGAATATTGATGTGACAGAACAAACTGCACCCACCATTCAGATTTTAGATGATTTTCTTACCCAATTTGGAGGTCCGCTAAAATCTTTGACTAATTTCTATTTGGAAAATCGGTATCCCATGTTTTCTAAATTATTGAAATGGAAATACAGAAAAAGGATTAAAAAACTAAACCGGATTTACTTCTCCGGTCAACTTACTGCACAGGAATTTATGGAACAGAAAACCTATCGGTTTATGCTATACCAAAAACAATAGATTTTCAGGGATTTAATATGGATACCAGTTCACCATTTGAATCCAATTCCTCAACGATGTCACACCCTCCGACTAATTCACCGTCCACATATAATTGAGGTGTTGTGGGCCAGTTTGAATATTCTTTAATGGCATTCGTGAGCTCCATATCCTCAAAAATATTTAGACAGGAATATTGAACATCATGTTTACTTAATATCCGTACGACTCGTGCTGAAAATCCGCACATGGGCATTTCTGGTGTTCCTTTTATCATTAAAAATATGCGATTTGATAGTGTTGTTTCCTCAACTCTTATTTTCATTTCAGGACTCATAATTAGCCTCAATTGATAATGCGTGAATAATTGAATTCATTTCATCCTTTAGAACCTCATGAATCATACGATGACGTTCTATGAGAGGTACGCTCTTGAATCCACCATAAATAATCTTTGTTTTTAAATGAAGACCACAGCCTCCATGTCCCTGATGCATTGACGTTGTATTTTTTAATGCAATTTGGGCTCCGGGAAATGCGGACTCCAATTTATTTTTTATTAACTCTATTGACATAATCTTTTTCCTGTTAACTAAAGATAAGAATTTATCATTAATTTTGAATATCTAAAAGCATATCAATTATCCCCTTAATATCGTTCTCAGGAAATTCTGGTGTCAGATTTATTTTACTATTAAAGAAACCATTTTTATCCAAAAAGAATAAATCTCTGTCTTCCGGACACCAGGTTTCCCACACTTTGTTTTCTCCATCATCTTTAACGTAGGGTAAAATTCTATTTTCAATAATTGCCTCAATAAGAGTATCGTCATCCTTACCGATACCCATGATCCGTAAATTGGAATTTACTCCACCGTAATCAATATAGAGCGCATTAAGGGAACCGAACCGGTTCACACACGTTCCTCAGGTTTCTGAAAAAGGGAAGTAAAATAAAGTTACTTTACCGTTAAATAATTGTGGACCGATATCCTCGCCATATGTTTCAGATAAAGGATTCAAGTCTTCCAGAGAGAATGTTGGTTCATCAGGTGGACTGCAGGAAGTTTTCTCATTAGATTCGCAGCTTGATGACCACAAAAGAAAAAAGGTAATGAATATTAGTGATAAATATCTCATTTAATAGATTATAACTGAATAAGAATACAATGGAAAAATTGGTTTTTCAACTATCTTAAAAAAGATTTTTTCAGTCGAACAAACTCTCGTTCATTCAATCCATCAGTTTCGTGGATGGTGGTCAATAATTGGAGAACATTCCCACTTTGATTGGATTTTCGAATTGAACAACTTTTCCATTTCTTCATGGTGTTACCCTTTGCCCTTTTGTATTCTTTATTGGTAATGAGGCCTTTGACCCTCATTTCATTAAGAGAGTATAGATGATGTATCATTGATTTTATACTGTTTTCTGGAGAAAATAATCGTATTTGTTTTTTTATACCACAGTGAATATTTTGATTTAATTTTATTTTATTTTTATGCGGACTAACCTTTTTTACTGTCTTCAAATTTCCAAAAATATTAGGATTCCATTGAAGTGTTGTACGGGGTGGATGGGTAATGCCGTATGAAAATGTGATGATGGTTAAAAGTGTTAAATTGAATTTAAACATATCTGTAGCTCCTTTTTCTATTTGGATGATAACAGATGCAAAAAGTTAAGTGGAAATTACATTTCTTACCACATTCACTTTTTTAAAATGAAGAAAAAGACCTAAATTGTAACTGATAAATATATTATTAATTGATTAACCTGACCCTTCGGAACCTCCGCTTTTATTCTCTTTATTATTTTCTCATAAAAATTCAATGGTAATTCAATTATGAATACCCTGATTTTTTATTTTCTACTTGCATTAGGTGTTTCCTTTTTGTGCTCCCTATTGGAGTCGGTAATCTTATCTATTTCCCGCACACATATTGCTATTTTAACCAAACAGGAGAGAAAAAGCGCTTCCATCCTAGAAACTCTGAAAGAGAATATCAATCGTCCTCTCGCTGCAATTTTAACAGTTAATACAATTGCGAATGTTGTTGGAGCTGCCGGAGTGGGTGCTGAAACCCTGCGAATTTATGGTAGTCAATGGGTGGCAATTGCAACAGCAATACTGACCCTTTCAATATTAATATTTTCCGAAATAATTCCTAAAACTCTTGGAGCTGTTTACTGGAAACGATTATCGGGATTTACTGCTTATACCATACAGGGACTCATCTGGATCACATTTCCTTTAGTTTATTTATCCGAGTGGTTTTACAGTTTAGTAGGAAAGAATGAGAATGAGCAAAAAGTATCTCGGGCAGAAATGATTGCCATGGCGGAAATGGGAGAGGATGAAGGAACAATTGAAGAGAAAGAAGGAGATATCATTGAGAACTTATTAAATTTACGTAATGTCAGAGCAGAGGAAGTCATGACACCCCGTAATGTTGTATTTGCCCTGCAAAAGGATCAGACAGTGAGAGAAATAGTGGATAAACATTCTCCCATTGCGTTTTCACGAATCCTAATTTTTGAAAAAGACTTGGATATGGTTATAGGATTTGTTCATCGATATGACCTGGTGGATAAACAGGCTAAAGATAAATTTAATGTGACCATGAGTGAATTGATGGACCCAATCCATACCGTAAAAGAGAGTGAATCAGTAGCAGATATTCTGGATGAATTTGTCCACAGACGGCAGCAAATATTTCATGTTGTGGATGAATTTGGAACAACCACAGGAATTATCACATTGGAGGATGCAATAGAGACGTTATTGGGAGTTGAGATTGTGGATGAACATGATTCTGTTGTAGATATGCGGAAACTTTCTTCTGAAAAATGGAGACGGGACCAGATAACCAGTTAGCATAGGTTGAGTTCTCATTGATTGGAGATTGAGTATAAACCAAGTAAATTCGCCGACTAAATTTTAAGGAGTTATAAATAAGATGGCTAAAAAACAATTAAGCTTTGCAGAAAAAGCAGCAAAGAAAAATAAGAAATCAGACATCAAATATGTGAAATATGTGAATAGTGTACGCTCAGAAAAAACCGGACAATGGCGGTTTAATGAAAGAATAATTGGTTTAGATGGAGGAGAATCTTTGGATGTCGCGCTCAAACGAATTGAGGAAGAAAATAATTTACTTAATATTGATTTATCTGATTTGAAACAAGCTAAAGGTGAAACGGAAAAAGTTGAAAGTTCAGCTCAGGATGATTCTTCCGATAAAAAAGAAGCAGGAGAAACCGTTGAGATGAAAGTAGATGACGGTATAATGGAACAAGCTGATTTAGGTGAAAGTAAAGAAACCCCGGGAGAAACTGTAGAAGTGACGTTAGATGGCGAGTCTACTGAAGTGGTATCAAAAGTTGAGGAGTCCGTAGAGGTTGAGGATGTAGACTTATCCGAAACAGTAGAGGATACAGTTCAGGTAATAGATAAAGAACCTGGGGAAGTAGACCCAGAGGAAAATGAAACTACAAAAAGTAAAGTTGCACCGAAAGCAGAATCCTCCGAACAATAAGAAAAAGAATAACCATTTGGAGGGGTGGCAGAGCGGCTGAATGCACCGGTCTTGAAAACCGGCATGCCCATTGGGCATCGGGGGTTCAAATCCCTCCCCCTCCGCTTGTTAAAAATAATTATACAGGAGAGGTGGCCGAGTGGCTGAAGGCGCACGCTTGGAAAGCGTGTTTACACTCACGTGTAACGAGGGTTCGAATCCCTCTCTCTCCGCAACTGTAGCAGACCCTGTAGCACATTTTAAGCTAAAAGGAGTCCGCT
>CAZBBE010000075.1:0-6598 GCA_964489755.1 uncultured bacterium
CATTCTCTTCTAAAAGTATCTCACCTTGATGGATACCGATGCGAAGATCAAGATTTTCAATGTTTTTCGTTTCTTCCTGAATCTTGATCGAACAGTTAACCGCATCGGTTACAGTATCAAATATCAGAAGTAATCCATCACCGATCTCTTTTATCCATGAACCATGAAAGGATTCAACGATCGGTCTGAGAAGGTCTCTTTGCTGCTTTAGTAAACTGGATGCTTTGGACTGGTCATCTGCGGTGAGTTTGGTAAACCCAACAATATCAGTAAAAACAATAGCGGCAAGCTTTCGTACAGGTGTTGAAAAATCAGACATAGTTGGACTTTTTGTTAATTACTGAATTTATCAACAAAATATTATAAATAAAAAAAGCCCCGGGAGGGGCTTTTTTTATTAAAACCAAAACTTTAAATATTAGGGTTATTATTTTTTTCGCTCCTCGTTACCGGCAGAAACTTCCAAGCACCAAATATATCCTCCTGGTGAGTGGTACCCGTATTGGTAGTAGTGTGCCAACTATCCCAACGGTTCTGGTCTGGTAGCCTCTGCCCAGTACCAAATAGTTCTTTATCTCTCTCAGCATAGACAACATCAAGGGTCACATCTGTAAGCGCAGCTAGTCCATGAACGCCTCTGACCGCATTAACCGCATCAGCTGCTGATACAACTACAGATTCACCTCGAAGGGATAGTTCGGCTAGCATAAGATGATTCTCCTGCCAGGAAATAATATTAATTGGGTCGGAAGCTTCATCGTATTTTGTCTGGATATATCGTTGTGTTTCCCCAGTTGTGGTCGGAGCCTCCTGTACTGGAAGTCTTACTGCTTCACCTGAATCCGCCACTACATAATCAAGGAAACGTCCTGCAACCACACATTGTGTACGACCGACACCTGCATGCTGGTAATACTCATTCGTTGACATTGCAGAATATTCTGAAACCAGTGGCGCATCTCCATCAGTCATACCCTGGGCAGCATGGCTGGCTGCACTGGCATAATCTTTCTGATAAAGATATGTTCTTGCAATAAGAGAGTAGACTATCCTTTTTTCGTCGTCTGAAGCATAATCTAACGCTGCAGTATACTTAGAACGTGCATCGTCATACATTGCAGCTGAATAGATCATAGGACTGTCATCAATAGGACTTCCACTGTCGCCACCTGATTCAAGAGCAAAATATGTGGCATACATGTGTCTTGCTAAACCACCATATACGTACCCTGTAAAGAAAGCAGATGCATCATCAGCGGTCGCACTAGAGGCATCCAGACCTGATACAGTCTCTATTAACAGGTCTGCATATTTCCGTAGCTGGCCTAAATCAGTATAGGCATATCCTAAGCTATTATTGTCATCAAACCCTGAACCATCATCATATTGATCGGCTTTACCCATTCCATCAATCTGGTTGTAAGATGGGAACGTTGCATTTTCTACATTCTGAGTAAACTCAAGCTGATCTGATAATAGGTCCGATAGCATGGAGACATGATCATGCACAGTACCAAGACGTACCTTTACACCCTTGATTAAGAAAGGCAGATCCTCACGATCCTTTAGCTCACGGTCTTCTGCAACATCCAGTAATGGATCCACATCCTGATACCAACTTTCACCACAACCAATAATTGCTAACATTGCTATTGTAACTATAGTCGTAAATATATTTTTCATCTTCATACCCTCCTTAGAATGTTACCGTTATACCAATTGTATGTGTCTTCGGGTTCTGCAGGGTAAGAAAATCCTGCCCCCTTTCGCTCGCATCTGCTCCACTCCAGTTAATCTCTGGATCTGGGCCATCATAATCTGTCTTTGTCCATACATTTTGGATTGAATAATAAATGTGAACATTGTTTACTAGATCCACACCAAAACGCCTAAGAAGCGCATTTGCATTGTAGCTAAAACTGAGTTCACGAAGTTTTGTAAAGCTGGCATCTTTTAAATAATTATCAGAATAGGCATTATCCATTTTCGCATAAGAATTTGCAATATCTTCATATGCCTGCTCCTTACCTGCTTTAATTCCAGTGATATTGCCATCCTCATCAAAGTCCACCAGGACCTCCATTCCGGACTCTGGATCTGGGCCACTGAAACCTAACTGATCACCAGCATCATTTCTGGGTTTATATGAACCAAAATACAGAGAAAAGCTTTTTGTATCATTCTGCATCATCATACCTTTTTTCCAATCCCATAAAGCATAGACTTTAAAATGTCTCAAAATCTCTAGATTTAACGAGAAATAGCTAATATCAGATGGCCCTGATAATCCTAGGAATTTTTTATAAGGACTGCCAACTCCGGTAGCACCTGCATAACGTTCGAGATAATCCTGATTAGAGTCCCACATAGTCTGTGTTACGGTATCAATCTGTACCCCGGTATACAGGCTAGTAACAGGATCAAAAGATGCTCCAAGAACATCATAGTTATACCAGGAGTATTTAGACAGCCCTGGTTGAATAACTTGAAGGTCAAACCCATCATATATTGGTTGTCCTTCAAACTGTCCATCATCCAATCTAATAACCTCATTTTCATTGTGACTTATGGAATAACTGATGTCGGTTTTTAACAAATTAGGTCTGCCAATTAATGCACCAATATCGTTCGAGTATTTTAACAACAGTTCTGTCCCCTTCATCTCCATCTCTCCAACGTTCACAGGCATATCACTAGCTGTCAGCCCCGTAGATGGAGAATTCTCAATACCAACTAATGATTGTGATGCTTTTTGATTATAGGAGGTGAACTCAACACTTAGAGCACCAAGATTTGCAGGCAGATACATTTCTGCATCAAAACCAATCTCTGTTTCTGCAATTTTTTCCGGCTCAATCTCTGTATTACCAATCTCACTGAGTACACCACCAGACCCTGCGCCACCGGACTCAGACTCCCAAAGAAGTTCAATATTATCTCTCAGTCCAGGGAGTACACCACTCTCGCCATACGCCCAACGAGGCTTAACCATAGTAATAAAAGATGGTAGAAATGATAATGTTTCATCTGCTCTCCATCCCAAGCGCATACCATTATATTTAACATTCGCGGCTTTTGCTCCAATCATACTTCCAAAATCTGACCTATTTGATAAGGTCATAAATAACTGATCCTTAAAATTGATTTCATTTGTTATTACAGATCCACCATCACGAGCATGGTAGAAGTCTTCATCACCATAGGTTAACTCTTCTCCTGCGCCCAAATTTGAAATAGCTGGTGTAATAAAATTTTGTTTTTCAATACCAAACCCATTATATCGATTGTCAAAAGACTGTACAGTATAAGAAGATTTCACATTTACAGGACCTAGATTAAACGGAAATGAAACTCCTATCTCATAGGATAGTTCTTGATTTTGCCTTACATACGCATAACGAGATCCTGCAGGTATAACAGAATAGAATAAGTCAGGACGATATGTGTTATCTTCCCTGTTGTGAGAATCATCTATACCAATTCTTCCGTGAATCTTTAAATCTTTCAATATATCTATGCCCAAATAAGGAGTATAGTTTAAAGTAATAGAACCCACAAACCGTTTTGACATCGCATCATACTTTACACCAGCAACAGATACACTATCTGTGAAGTAGTATGGCTGCCAATCCATAACAGGGTTGCCGTCATCATCCATAACCATATTCCCATCTGAGTCATTTACAGGTCGTTTAGGTGCGAAAACTGTGTTACCTATCCATCCAAATATATTGTTATCATTCATAGGAATCGTGCGTTTATTCTGCGTGTAACCAGATGAAACAGAAATATTGATGTCTTTTGATGGAAATACATCTAGATTAACTCTGACAGTTTTCCTGTCCATATAATTATTATCTTTTTCAATAGTAATGCCTTCTTCATGCCTGTTATCAAAAGAGATATAATAATTAGCATTTGCGGTACCACCTGATATACTGAAATGATCTTGCCTAATATCGCCAGGTGTCAAAACAGTATTAATATCTTCTGCAGTATAGTAACCATCTTTTTCGACAGAATATTTGTAAGAAGGTTCATTTTGCCCAGTAACAGTTTTATATCTCATCGTGTAATTACGTCCATCGGCTCTTTTGTAACCTAAACCTTTTTTAGTTGTAATCAATACAACCCCATTTGAACCATTTGTTCCATAGGATGTTGCACCAGCTGGCCCTTTCAATATTTCAATACTCTCAATATCTTCCGGATTAAGATCTGCTAAGGTAGAAAGTCCTTGCCCACCAGTCCATGAAGTAGAATATTCATCAACATCTAGTCTAATGCCATCTAAGTATACAACAGGCTGCTCATTACCGTTAAGTCCGCCACCAGCTCTAACATCAAATCTCCAACCACCACCAACATTACCGGTTGATTTACGGATATCCACACCAGATACCTTTCCATATAGCATCTGCGACATATCACTAAAATTATTTGCTTCCGTTAATTCAGAAGCTTTTAATCTAGAAACAGAAACTTCTGTTGCACCCAGAGATCTCTCTGATGCCATTCCCGTGACTATCACTTCTTGGCTAGCGAACACATCTTGTGGCAGAGAAATAAAATTATCACTATTCTCGCTTGTCGTTAACCTCGTTGTCTTATATCCAATATAGGAAGCAATAAGTACAAATTCACCATCCGGATCATAATCAATGGTAAAACTGCCATCTTCTGCAGTTGCAGCACCCGTATTTGTGCCATCAACCATAACGTTTGCTCCATATAATGGTGCGCCATTCTCATCTTTTACCACTCCAGTAACTGTACCAAATGCAATAGTAAATGATGTCAGGATACTAACTAATACTGTGTATTTCTTCACTACAAACCCCTATCTATAAAATACCAATGATTATTCGGACTATATTGTCTCCAAAACAAAGTAAACTTATATCTAAAGAAACCGAATGTCAATTTGATAAATGAATAGATTGAATAGGCTGTCTATGATATGCCCAGTTTATATATTTCAGTCATTATCTCCTTGTGGTAAAACCCTTTGTTCATATAGGCATTACGTTTTTCCGGATCTTTTACCCTGGATCCAATCTCTAGCATATATTTGTAATATTCTTGAAGTATATTTTTTGCATCATCGTTTCTATTCATTATGGTATATACTTCAAAAATTTTAATGATATTATAAGGCGCTCTTACCACCAAATTATCATCATCTATCATCTTAAGTGAAATTTCTGCCCACTTATTAAACTCGTTTTCATTACCAAGGTAATGATTAAATAAGGCTAAGAATAAATATATATTTAATCTTGTCTCGCCTCTATTATTTTCTCCAAGACTCTCGTTATAATCAGTGAAGTTTTTTAACGCTTTTTTGTAATCCCCATTCCTATAGTGTAAGTATCCTGCCAGATTTGCTGCTCGAGAATAAACACCCTGATATTGTGATTCTTTAGCGAGGAGATATAAATCATCTAAAACCATAAATGCGCTATCAAGATATCCTGCATAAAAATAATTATAAGAAAGACCAACACTAAAATCAGCATATGCATCTTTTAGATTTAATTCTTTATATATAGCTCTAGTTTCCTTTAAATAAGTATTTGCCTCATCATATTCACCATAAATCGATAGGTATCCTCCCATCAGTGCGTAGCTTTGTGCTAAAGCAGCCTTATCAGATATATCGCTACTTACCTCTATTGATTCTGCTATGAGTGGGTGACTTTTTTCAAAATAGCCCTTAATTGAGTAGGCTGTTGCATAGTTCAAAAGAGCACTAGGAAGTTCTTTCTTATCCTCGAGCTGCCGGACAATTTCAAGTGCTCTGCCCATATAATCAAATGTAGTTTCATCTTCTTCCATAAAATAGGCTACTATGGCCAATCCATTATAAGCAGATTTAATACCTTCTTTATAGTCAATATCATTGGAAAGATCTAACAATTTCCTGAAGTAGAACTTAGCAGAATCCAGTTCTCGAAGCCCCTGGTATGAATATGCAATGCCTCGATAACTATCAGCTATTTCTTCATAATTTTTCAGCTTTTTTGCTATTCTTAGGCAATTTTTTCGCATTTTGAATGATTTTTTCAGGTCTCCCTGTGCGCTATAAATTCCTGCCAATTTATTTTGAGCCTTTGTAAGATTAGAGTCTAGCTTAATTGCCTCACTTAAAAAATCTTTTGCTATTTCAATATCCTCTGCAGACTCTTTTTTCTCCCATTTGTATTTTCCTTTTAAATAGAATTCATATGCGACAGGATCAGCCTTATACTTTATATTTTTTATATCTTTAGATCTATTAGATGTGATATTTATCTTTGATGATAAGCTATCAGCAAGGTTACCTACTATCAAGGATGAATTCTCGGTACTCTCTATCCATTTATTGCCAAAGACTGTAACGCCATTTTTTGTATTAATTAATTGGCAACGAAGATTAAAGTTGTCATCTAGTTTATGCAGGCTGCTGGTTAAAACGTATTTGACATCAAGATCCTTTGCTATTTCTTTTTCTGAAAGTGTACTGGCTTTGTGTTTTAATATTGCGTTCATAGTAGAAACTCTGATAAGACCCTTTTTTGACATTTCAATAATTAAATCTTCTGTTAGTCCATAGGTC
>CAZBBE010000076.1:0-6501 GCA_964489755.1 uncultured bacterium
CACAAAAAGCCTAATAACAAAATAAAACCGAGAAACATAAAGATGAATTGAAAAAAATCTGTTTTAACTACTGCTGAAAACCCGCCGTTCCAGATATAAACTATACTAAACAGTGTTGAAATCATTAATGCGACACCCAGTTCGATCTCGAACAGGAATTGCAGTAAAATTCCCATGCTCAGGATATATGGCGCAGGGCTTGCTAAGAAGGTAACAAGGATGGCTGAAATGATCCCCGGTGCTTCTCCATAATGAGATCGAAAATGATCTGGTATGGACAGCAATCCCTTTTCCCGTATTTTGGGTGCAATCCAAAAAGCATATCCAATGGCAAATAGATAATAGGGCAGCGAGAAGATAAACCAGGTTTGAATTCCATATAGAAATGTATTCTCTCCAATACCTAAAATGGCGCCATACCAGGTGGTCACCAGCGTTGCAACGAATCCAGCCAGGCTCAATCTTCGTCCTGAGAGAATAAAATCATTCTGGGATGTCGATTGATCCTTCTGATGTATAATGCCAATCCAGATCAAACCTATGAAATAGGTTAGAATGATTCCCCAATCAAGGAAATGGAATTTGTTCATTCAGCGAAATTAAAAAAGACCCAGACCCATTCCGTGGATTGGATGGAACATTGATCACCTTCTGCCACATTACTGATCCCATGGCCTGGTGAATTTAAACCAGAATTATTAAGTGGGAATTTCAATCCCTGTGTGGTGATTTTGATATTCTCATTTGGATGTATTATGGAAATGATTTGCCCTGGAAATGTATTGAAGGATGCATCATCTTTTACACACTGAACGGTGGAATAATTGGAGTAAAATATTAGGTTCATTCTATGAGCATAGGATAGAAGAGTCTGAAGGACCACCACGGTATGATCATCCCGTCCTCCAGAAAATCCAACAAGGGATAGATCTTTAATTCCCCTGCTGAAACACCATTCTAAACTTTTTTCCAGGTCAGTCCTGGACTGATCATCCAAGTGAATTAAATCACATTCATATTTTCCTGGGTCATAAATAAGGGAGTCGAGATCTCCTAATATTAAATCAGGGTAATATCCAATTTTTTCAAGTTTATCTGTGCCACCATCTACACACAGGATAGAATTTGCTTCACTGATTTTCTTTAACACAGCAGGATGTGTTGGGGTTGCTCCGTTTCCAAATAATATGGTAGGTGTTTTAAACTGTAAAATGTCAGGAGACATAATAAAAATTACAAAAAGGTGAATCTCATGAGAACGGATTCCATTCTGAATATGAATCCCGTAAATTTATTGTCTTTATTGATATGAATCTTAGACGAATTTCGAACACGCTTTTTGATTTTGACGCCCATTATCCAAGGACGATCATCGCAGGTGTAGTTTTTATCACCGTCATCCTTGGATGGAAAGTATCGAATCTTGAACTGGATCCGGGCCTTAGATCCATGCTGCCCCGGGACCACAAAATCGTCCAATCTATGGAAAAAGTGGACGAATTATTTTCGGGGAGCGATATTCTCATTATTGCAGTTGAATCAGACAGCCTGTTTTCCCGTACCACCCTAGAAAAACTTGCATCGTTTCAGGATTCTCTAGAATCCATAGCCCTTATCAGCAGGGTTACATCCATTTTCACTCAAAAGCATATTATCCCTGATAAGAATGGATTTGAAATAGAACCTTTACTGGTTGATATCCCTTTTGATTCAGCCAGTCACCAAGCATTCATAGATAGGCTTGAGGATTCTGGAATGATAGGAAATCTGGTTTCAGCTGATTTTCAAAAAATGTGTTTCATTGGACACATTAATTCATCTATAGAGTATGATGAATTTGGATTTCGAAAAAATGTATTTGAATTGGTTAATCGATTCAGCAACACTGAAAAATTTTATGTATCCAGTTTACCCATTACACGGGCAACGATTATTGAAAATATGCAACGCGATATGCGGGTTTTTACACCTGTTGCAATTGGTCTTGGCGTATTCTTGCTCATGGTATCTTTTCGAAGCTGGACAGGAGTATTTCTTCCATTTTTTGTTGTAGGTTTTTCAATTATTTGGACATTTGGAGTTATGGGGTGGCTGGAGATGTCCATGGCATTCAGTAGCACCTTAATTCCGGTTATGCTGATAGCGATTGCCAACAATTACGGAATACATATCGTTTCTCATTATTTTGAGTATTCAAGGTCTGACCCAATGGCAACCCGTGGACAAATTTTACGGAGAACAATCCGCAAAGTTGGGATTCCAATTCTTTTGGCAGGGGTTACAACTATAATTAGCTTTATGAGTCTTCTATCCCATACGTTTCCCAGGGCCAGAGAAATGGGCCTTCTTATTTCATTCGGGATTTTAGTAGCATTTATTCTAAGCGTAACCCTGATTCCATCCGTCCTGGTACTCATTCCCCGTCCTAACTTTCTTACAAAGGATCGGAGCATGTATTTGATTAATAATTTTTTATTAGGAATGGGTAACCTGTTTATTCAGTTTAGAGTTTTAGTTTTGGTGGTCTTGTTATTTGGCGGAATTTGGCTTTCAATGGGTATTAAGCAGTTGAAAGTTGATATAAACCCTGATAATTATTTTCCTGAATCATCCCGATTAAGAATTGCTAATACGAAAATAGGTGAAGCTTTTGGAGGTTCTACTCAAATGAATATTCTGGTGGAAGGTGATATTTTTAATCCAGAAGTGCTGAAAAACATTGACATCCTCACAAAGCATATCAAAGACCGGCACGATATTGTGACAAAAACGTTTTCCATCGTTGATGTGATCAAAAAAATGAATTCTGGGTTTAACGGAGGTGATCCCAGTCTGGAAATAATTCCGGATGACAGAGAACTCATATCTCAATACATGTTTATGTATTCAATTGCAGCGGAAGAAGATGAATTTGATCTTATTTTAGATGATATAGAGGAACCATCAAATACGCAGATTTTACTAAGGTTAAAAGAAGTACAAACATTTACAATCGCTGATATCGTTGAAGATACTGAACAATTCATACAAGCCAATTTTTATGATGAATCTCCTATGAGCATCACAGGTGGAGCGGCAATATATGGTGTGCTGAGCCGGATGGTAGTTAGGGGACAATTGATCAGCCTAATGTTTTCAGTTGTTATTATTTTTCTGATCATGGCATTTGTTTTTAAATCTCTCATGGGTGGTTTACTAGCTACATTTCCCATGGCTGCTTCTGTAGCTATGTTGTTTGGACTAATGGGATACATGGATATCCCTTTGAATGTAACAACTTCCTTAATGACCTGTATCCTTGTGGGTGTGGGTGTGGACTATACGGTACATTTCCTGTGGCATTTACGGGATCATATTAAGGATGGTGATTCGCTGGATGATGCTATCACAAATACAATTCGCATTTCTGGAAAGGGAATCCTTTTTAATGGATTAACTGTTGTCATTGGGTTTTCAGCACTTTTATTCTCCGTATTTGTTCCTGTAAAGATCTTTGGAATTCTAGTGATGGGATCCATTTCATTTTGTTTGTTTGGAGCATTGGCAACCCTGCCAGCCTTCACCAGTTTAATTAAGCCAAAATTCCTTTATCAATGACTCCTTATAATAAAGATAAAACCCTGAGTACCCTATTGCTGCTGCTGACATGTACTATCATTATTTATGGTATTGGGACATCCGATGGTGTTCAGAATCTTGGCAGTAAAACTTTAAAGGATATAGTTTACTATTTAATTGATTTCTATCCTGATATCCTTTTAATTAGTTACGTATTTATTTGTCTTCAGATCACTGGATATGTAGAATTAAAATACAAACAGGATTATCTCACAATTTCCCTATTGAGTATTATTTTTACACCTCTATCGATTTTATTTATTTTACAAAATGACAATGAAGATGATTAAATATCTGGGCGTAATACTCCTGATCTGTTCATGGCCCATGGGACAAGATCTCACTGTAAGTGAGATTATGAAAAATGTGTATCAGCTCCCAAAACCAAACACATCCATAATGGAGATAAAACTTGAGATAACTCGTATAAAACGGAAAAAAGAAAAAGTCAAAATCCGGGAATTTACCCGATTTGAAAAATTCTATGATTCCGGAAAATACAGTTCAAAATCTCTGGCACGATTTCAAAAGCCAAAGATAGTAAAAGGAACAGGACTGTTGAGTTGGGTTTACCGCAGTGGAAAAACAGACCAGTGGTTTTTTCTACCAAAATTGAAAAAAGTAAAAAGAGTTAAGGCAAAAGAGAAATCGAAATCCTTTCTAAATACAGATTTTATTTATGAAGATCTTGAAAGCAGGAAACTGGGAACAGACAGCCTGGCAAGTCTTGGAACGGAATATCTTGACGGCAGCCAGTGCAGGGTCATTATGGCCTGGCCAAAAAAAGAGAGTTCGTATTTTTCCAGGAAAATATGGGTCAATACCCAGTCTTGGCAGATTTGTAAAGTAGAATATTATACCAGCGAATCAAAAAAAGAGAAAACACTGATCCTGGCCGATTTCATTGAAAAGAATGGTTTTGTAACTCCAGGAAGAATGATAATGGAAAAAGAAAATGGAAACAAAACTGTCATGATAATCAATTCTTACAAACCCGATATTGGATTAAAAGAAGAGATCTTTACAAAATCGTTTCTTATAAAGATTTAACGAAGGGTAGATTTTCTAGGTAAAAAGTTAATCGGTCAACAATGAACAACTATCAGGTATAATCCTACACCACTATCTTTACTTTCAATTGAGAAACTTTTTAGAAAAAATATTTTAATTCGAAACGGATATGAGAAAAATCTTCCATTCTGGTAAATGGATAGTTTTCTCCATCCGGGTGCTCATTAGATCCAATTACCTGAGTCAGGCTCAGCATACTTTGTAAATCTTGCGTTACGGAATATTCCATTCTGATTTCCGTTAATGACCCAGCAATACCCTGAATCCCGGTATAGTCTGCAATGTCCATCATGGATGTATAAGATACTTTTAACTGATCACCCAAAAAGGTTTTATCAAGCGTGATAAATATTGCCTTATTTGTTAAAATAGCCAGGGGTACACCCATACCTGGTGTAAAGAAGTTAGCCGGTGTCATATTTTCTGGATCTATTTCAAGATTTGGAATGCTTATTTCCTGGTCAACGGGCAAGCTGTCTGAAGAATAATTCAATGTATCATGAGTGAAGTATTGTGCAATTAAATTTATATCAAGTGGCAATTCAATCTCAATCTGTGCAGTAGATTGTAAGTAATTGGATTCCTCCAAGAGCGGATATGAAAAATGTAAAGAATCGTAATAAATGGGGTTAAAAGAACTTGCTCTATTTAAAGAAGTGTTTTGATCTTCAGTTGAAAAATATCCCAAATCATACCTTAGAATAAACCAATCGTTCAAAAAAACACCTCCAAGACCAAAGACGTCTGTTTTTCGATATCCAAAAAGAATATTTACATAAGGGAAAGATATATCATTTCCATGTCCATATACATTTACACCTGTAAGATTAAATGTACGATCATATCCTGAGAAATAGGATGCGGATATATCTCCGAATTGAGTTGAGAATGTTCCGTGCAGTCCTCCTTCATAGGGAATACCGGAAATAGGGAATATTTCTGAAGCATCCGGATAGACGGGTAACTGGATTGGAAAATCATCATCTCCCAGCGGTATACGATTTGTGGAATGTAAGGGAGAGAATACTGCTTTAATTTTCAGATTCCCCAAATAATAATCCAGTGCAGCGGACAGGGTCCCCATCTTTCTTTCGGTCCCTCCAAAAAACATGTAGTAATAATCAAGGGAGCTAGCATTGTCCACGGGGCTATTCTCATCTACATTTCCCCAGGAGTGAATCTGCTTACCGATGCGAAATTCATAGCTGTTGGAATTATATGTAATGTAAAGTTCCCGCATATCCAGGATAAAATCCTGGGGATCACTGGAGTTTAAGAAATAAGCATCATCCCGTACATGATACTCAAGAGAAAAATTCCCATTTAAAGAAAGGTTTTCCATTTGATTTTCAAAATTTAGGGATCCCATCCTGTAAGGTATATTGATCAAAGATTGATCAGACAATCTTGATATATAGGTAAAATCCACGTAGCCGGAAAATAAAAATTGCGGCTGATCGCCTTTCACATCTGTCAATACGATTAAACAAAGAATAGGAATAAAGTTTCTCATATTTGATATAATATTTTAAACCAAACCATCATTAATTATTTCATAAAAATCATTTTTCTAATTCTTACATCTATTCCATCGGAAAATTTTACGTAATACACTCCGGAAGGGTAATTATCGGCACGCCATACGATTGAGTGCAATCCTTTTTCATAAATGGTATTTCTGGAGATTGTTTCTATTTCGTTACCCATTATATCATAGATCATGACATCCATTTTTCGATCATATGGAATATTCAAATCTAGTGTTACTGCTGGATTAAATGGATTTGGGTATGGTGCTGATACATTGTATTG
>CAZBBE010000077.1:0-6491 GCA_964489755.1 uncultured bacterium
TTTTAAGGGAGGAATTCGTTATCACCATCATGTTGACCTTGCAGAGGTAAGATCATTGGCAACGCTGATGACCTGGAAAACAGCACTACTGGATATTCCCTATGGTGGAGGAAAGGGTGGAATAGCGATAAATCCGGATGAATATAGTGTTCATGAACTGGAACGATTATCAAGAAAATTTTTTCGGTCAATTGATCCTGTGATCGGTCCAAATATTGATATTCCTGCTCCGGATGTTAATACAAACTCACAGGTGATGGGATGGTTCATGGATGAATACAGCCAGTCGCATGGCTATACACCTGCAATCGTAACCGGTAAGCCCCTTGAGCTTGGTGGGTCTGAAGGTAGAGAACATGCCACGGGGAAGGGGACTGCAATAACAGTGAAAGAAATTGCTAATAAATTAGATATAGATCTATATGGATCCACCGTGGTTATACAGGGTTTCGGTAATGTGGGTTCTTTTACAGCCAAATTTCTTGATGATTATGGATGTAAGGTCATTGCAGTTAGTGACATCACCGGTGGTATATATAACCCGGATGGGCTTGAGATTTCAAGTTTATTTGACTTTAATTACAAAAACCGAACCATTGATGGTTGTGAACAAGGGAAAAAAATAACCAATGATGAATTATTAGCTCTGAAATGTGATTTTTTGATTCCCGCGGCTTTAGGAAGTGCAATCAATAAAGATAATGTTGATACTTTGAACTGTAAGGTTGTCATAGAAGCAGCAAATGGACCAGTAACACCAGTAGCTGCTGAAACTCTTTGGGAAAAGCATATACCAATCATACCTGATATTCTTACAAACGCCGGTGGTGTAACGGTGTCCTATTTTGAATGGGTTCAGAATTTGCAGCAATTCAAATGGGAATTAGAGGAAGTAGATACAAAACTGGAAACTAAAATGGTCAAGGCGTTTAATGAGGTATATAATGTAAAAGTTGAGAAAAATGTCCCCATGCGTATTGCATCCTTTATGGTTGCGATTGATAGAGTATCACGGTCATATACTTTGAGGGGGGTGTAAATTTTATATCATATATAAATCCCCAAGTTTAATACATTAACTTTACGATTGGGAGTTTAGACCGGATACAGTCCGAGAACATATTGCAATCCTGTTTTTATTTTATTTCCCCTTTTTTGCTAAAAGCGCTGCAGTATTGACGGATTTTCCATAAATGTTTCCCCCCCATGTTTCCTAATTGCACTTTATAAACAGTCCCTGTTGCTAATCCTACTGTGAGATATTTTTGTATTATGTTTTCTAAAATCTTAATCGAAAATCAATATTATTTAGGGAATTTTGAAATAATAGAAGTGACGGATGCTGTTAACTTTTCTGCATAGGGTATGTGTAGAAATTCATTAGGACCATGAGCATTGGATTGGGGTCCCAGGACTCCTGTGATGACAAATTGTGCTTCAGGGAATGCCTCCCCCAGCATTGCCATGAAAGGAATCGTCCCACCTTCACCCATGTACAATGCATTTTTCCCATACACATTTTTTGATGCTTCTTGAACTGCATTATCTAACCAAGGTTGAAGAGGGGGTGCACTCCATCCCGAAGCAGGTTCATCAAACTTCAAACTTACCTCAGCACCGTAAGGTGGTTTGGATAAAAGCAAGTTTTGAAGAATGCTTTGAGCATTTTTTGCATCCAGAGTGGGAGGAAGACGTAAAGATAATTTAAGGGCTGTGTAAGGACGGAGAACATTTCCAGAATCTTTTAATGCCGGGAGCCCATCCGCTCCGGTAATACTCAGCATGGGTTTCCAAGTATTGTTTAATAACAGTTCAACTGGATCAGTTAAAACGGGATAACTGTTTTCTACCCATGGAAATGCATTAACATAATTATTCCCCAAAATTGTAATGGTTTCTTTTGCCTGATCAATCCGTTCTTGGGGGATGGGAACAGAAAATTCTACGGGGAGTATTTCCCCAATGGTTTCATCTTCAAGCCGTGATAGAAGTTGCCGTGCAATTCGGAATGAGGAGGGAACAATTCCGCTTCCTCCTCCGGAGTGAATTCCTTCATTGAGAATATCGACTCTCAGAGCACATCCGATAAGTCCCCTCAAAGAAGTTGTAAGCCAGAATTGATCATAATTTCCTGTTCCGGAATCGAGACAGATAACCAGATCTGGTGAGCCAATTAATTGTTTTTGTTGTTCAACATAAAAGGGAAGATCAGGCGAACCGCTTTCTTCACAAAATTCTATTAGTATGACAATCCGGGGGTGAGGAATATTAAATTTTTTCAAAGCCTTTACTGTGCAGACGGATGCAAATATGGCATACCCATCATCGGCACCCCCTCGTCCATATAATTTATCTCCATCTAAAATTGGTGTCCATGGACCCAATCCTTCATTCCATCCGGATATTTCAGGTTGTTTATCTAAATGACCATACATAAGAATATTTCCCGATGTATTTCCGGGAATTTCAAGAAGAATTAATGGTGTGCGATTTTCACTTTTAAAAGAGTGAATTTTCCACTTGTCTTCTGCATGTTTTTTAACCCAGTCCAATGCAAGGTTCAAAACCTTTTCCATATGGCCGTTTTGTTCCCAGTTAGGATCAAACGCAGGAGATTTATTAGGGATTTTAATGTAATCAATAAGCTGAGGAATAATTTTTTCCTGCCAAAAATGATGAGTAAATTGATTCAGATCAGATATTTTCATTTTGGATCCATGTTTTTCTGGAGCATAACCTAATAACAACATTGGATGAGAAAAAGATGTTACTTTGAAAATTTTATACAGGTTTTTGTAAACAGGTACTTAGGTAAGTAAGTGTCCCATTGCTGAAGGAATCGTACATTTTACTTCCTTTTACCCCGGCGTAGGATTCAAATGTTCTTTTTAAAATCCTTGGAACTGAGTGGTCAATAGTCTCTTTCCTTTCTGTTGACATTCTATTTAGGGCTTCGATAATGTTTTTGGTAATATCTTGATTTTTGATTAATTGTAACCCTGAAATTTTGAATTGGGTTAACAATTCCTTCACTGCTATTGTTTCACGTAAATCACAAAACAGAAAAAAACCTCCCGGCTTTAACACTCGAAACGTTTCGCTGAGAAATGATTGCATTGAACCGTAGCAGTGTGAAGATTCAACGTTGATAACTACATCAAATTTTTCATTAGCAAACGGAATATTTTCAGAATCGCCAATTGCGAAATCCAGATTATCTATATTATAAATAGAATTGCATAATTTCACAGCAGTTTCAGAAATATCAATCCCGGTCAAATAGGTAGGATCCAGTTTATTAGCGATGTAGTAAGCTCCTCCTCCTCGACCGGAACCAACTTCCAGAATAGATTTCCCCTTTAAATCTACCTGTGTTGCAACATGGTGATAAAGCTGTATGGGAAAACGTTCTATTTCATCAGAGGAATCCAATTCAAGATGAAATCCCTCCTTATAATATCCATAATTCATAAAGCGGAATTCAGGATTGGGTGCTTTGGAAGCAAAAAGCGTGTACCACTTTTTCCAAAACCATCGTTTTATTTTGGGAGAAAATGTTATTAAAAAGTAAAGGAATCTGTGCATCATAAATTGAAAACAATCAATAATATTTAATTAGGTTTTGACATTCCACCCAAAACAGGTCTACTGGGAATATTATCTTTAATGACAACAACAGCTAAAAAAATACCCAAACAATCAGCGACCATGTCTTTTTTACTAAAATAGCCTTTCGGTTTTTTCATATCTAACCTCTCTTTCATGATTCCAGCACTGAGTGAACTGATAATAGAAAAGGGTAGAGCATCTTCCTCTTTCATATTCATGTTATTCACCAGAACATATTGAGTGCTTAATGTCCACAGTAAACTGTAAGTGAAATGCTGAACCTTGTCAAATGCTAGCCATTCATCTTCAATTTTAGTTGAATCTTCTTTAACATGTTCTGAAAAACTGATTGAAATTAGGATTAGAAAAATTGGAAAATAAAATTTAGGTCTCATTCTTTTTGCGGCTGAAATGGTTTAATCTTTCTTTGCCTGTTATAGCAATACCAATTCTGAATAAAATTCAAGAAAAACCAAAAATACCGGAACCAGACCAAATCCAAATTTTATTATCTGTCCATGGGTACAAAATACAGGCTAATATAACTTCCCCATAGCCGATAATGAAACTGGACAAAAAAATGTTATTCTTGTTTTAATATGTTTTTTGTTTGGCATTACAGCAAGAACATAAACAATAATTTTCACATTTTCGGGTAATAACGAACTGCATAAATTCTATTGTAATTTGACTCAATTTAATTTGATTTTGAACCCAATATGATTCGATCATTCATTTTTCTGGTGTTTCTTTATATTTCCGGAATGATTGCATACATTATTTACTTTAACCGAAATGTTATTAGAGAACAATGGAAAGAGTTGAAAGCATTTTTTTCAAATCCTTCTTTTAAAAGAGATATCGGACGGGGATTAGTTGCCTTATTGTTGAGGTATTTAAGGAAGAAAATTTTTAAGATTTGAGCATAAAAACAGATTGAAAGAACTAATATCTTTCTTTTAGTTAAGCATTTTACCTGGGTAAAGGTTCATTGAGATCTGCCAACACAAAAGCCATAATAGCCATAGCTGACACACAGCGATTGAGTTCATCCTGTTCCACTTTGTCAAATGTATCTGCATTGGTATGGTGATACCAGAAATATTTGGAACCATCCACCTTCAGAGACATGACCGGTACACCTTCATCATTTAAAGGAGCCACATCAGCAGCCCGACCGCCCTCCGTGATTTCATCAGCGTCAAGATTAATTAATAATTGGCTAATTTTTCTAACAATATCCATTGCTTCCACGGACCCGGAAAAACCGAAGCCTTGTGGTTTAAACACTCCGGCGTCAGATTCAATGGCTACCACGTGGTTATCTAGCTCAGTCATATGCGTATCACGATAGGCTTTATTGCCACGGCCTCCATTCTCTTCATTGGTCCACATCACTACCCTCAATGTCCTGCGGGGCTTAAGCCCTAATTTTTTAATGAGCTTAACTGCATGCCATGCTGCCAGACACCCTCCGGCATCGTCATGAGCTCCTTGACCTACATCCCAGGAATCTATGTGCCCGCCTAATACCACTATTTCCTCGGGGAACTCACTTCCAGGTAATTCTGCTATCACATTACGGGAATACTTGTCTGCAGTCATCCTCGCTTCCATTTTTAATTCCAGGATAATTTTGTTTCCCTGGTTATGAATGCGGCTGAGCATCATAGCATCTTCCATGGTGAGAGCGGCATGGGGAATTTCAGGGATGGTATCGGAATAAGCCATCACCCCTGTGTGAGGAGTGTTCATGGACCAGGGACCCACGGACCTGATGAGGCTGGCAATGGCGCCATATTTTGCTGCAGTTTGTGCTCCTTTATAACGGTACTGTACCGTTTCACCATAGTTTGTAAATGCAGCATTGTACAATACTAACTTGCCCTTCACTTCCTCTTTGCGTTCATCCAATTCTTCAAAACTATCCACCACTATCACCTCTCCACGGATACCGGCGCGACGTGTTCCAATACTACCGCCCAGCCCCAGTATAGACAGATCTTTTGCAAAAGGTTTTATGAGTCGGGCAGACTCTTTCCCCCTAACCCAAGCGGGTACTTTTACTTTTTCACCATGGACATTGGATAAACTATCTTTTTCCAATTCTTTCAATATCCAGTCAATCGCATTTTCCAGATTTTGTGAGCCACTTAACCGGGGTCCGAATGTATCGCATAAATAAGCTAAGCGATTATATGCAGAGGTATCTGCCAGCGATGCCGTAATAAGTCTTTCCGCAATATCCTGGTATTTTTCCGGGATTGGATTCGCGTTCATTATAAATATAAATAAAACTGCAGAAATGAATTTGAAAGTTTGCATTATAATTCTCTTTTATTGCATATCATTCCTTCAATTTACCCCATTCCCCACTTTTTTACAAAGAGGGAAGTGTATCTCACAAATTTGTGTTCTGTTTCAGGTTATATTTGATAGGGTTAGATAAGATTTGATACTAAAAAATACCCCCGTGGTAAAACAGGGATTTATTGACAGAGATACTTGGTTTATAGCGGGTATCCTTGGAAGAATTTGAACCTTTTACCAATTGCTAAGCAATCAAAGCATTCAATGAAGATAAATGGGTATTAATGTCCAGATGGTTGGGACAGTCAATAATCTGCTGTATCATAACCGAAATATTTAAAATAGTGATATTTACTGTAGGTATTATTATAGATCAAATTTGACCCAATGATTTTCAGGTTTCTTTAGATAAATTAAACCCGTCTTTATTAAAATTTCAATATCCAAACCTAAGGATTGGTTTTGAATATAGTAATGATCAAATTGATGGCGATTATAAATATTTACATGCAAATTATTTATTTTATCAAGGCTCGATAATCCTGGTGTACAAATCAATTTAGGATCTTTTT
>CAZBBE010000078.1:0-6424 GCA_964489755.1 uncultured bacterium
TTTCAATGGTTTTAACTTCCCCTGTTTCAACATAAATAATTCTGCTCCATGTTTTAATATCATCACGGTTAAATTGAACACCGGGAAGCCATCCGTCACACACACCGGTAGCGACAAATAGTGCGTTTTCAGATGAACACAAGGTATCCGTATTCCAAATTTTATGAGCATCATTTTGAAGGTGTTCTTCTGCTCGTTCCTGAAAACTTGGTTTGTGAAAATACAATTTTCCTTCAAATACTCCATTAAGTCCTTTGACTGCCGTTGCTGTGATGACACCCTCCGGAGCAGACCCTATGCCCAAAAGAAGATCCGCATCTCCATCCACCGCACGCATTGCTCCTACAATATCACCATTTTGAATCAATTCCACATTAACACCCATCTGCTTCATCATATTTATTTTTTCATCATTTCTCGGACGGTCGAGAATAATAACTTTCATATCCTGAATCGGTTTTTTCAGGATTTCAGACACGGAATTGATATTTTCCTCAACCGAAAATCCAAGTGAAATCCGATCTTTGAGAGGGGCTGAACCTGCAATTTTATCCATGTAACATTCCGGCGAATGAAGTAAAGTACCTCTCGGCGCTACTGCCAAAACACAAATAGAATTCGGAAGGTTGAAAGCGCAATGAGAAGTGCATTCAAGAGGATCCACGGCAATATCAACTTGTAACATAGAGGGATCTATAATACCCATGCCCAGTTCTTCTCCGATAAATAACATGGGAGCTTTATCCATTTCTCCTTCACCAATTGCCACCCTTGCATGTACGGGAATAGTATCAAAAACTGACCTCATGGATTTTACTGCTGCATCATCAACTCTATTTTTATCTCTGCAACCCCTTAATTTTCCGCAGGCAATGGCTGCCTGTTCCGTTGCACGCAGAAAATAAGGAGCTAATTCTTTCAGCCTGGGCATCGTTTCAGGATACCTGCCCGATTTCATCCAACATTTTTTGAAACCAATCTGTTTGAAAATCAAACATTCTGCCGCCTTTTATACGTTTATACTCAATGAGAGATAACTTACCATCTCTCCCTTCATCCATTCCCACAACTCCGGATTTGCATTCAAGAGCACACTGAACAGCCTTAGATGCTGTCTCCTTAATCAATTGAATATCTTTTTCATTTGGAGCTGCAGATCGAGAAAAATACCCGCTTTTCTGAACTAAAGTTTTTTCTGCACCGATTATTTGTGAAAATTGTATCGCAAACCATTGTCCCGGATTGATATCATCCAACCGAATATGTCCAAAGGCATCTAATTTAATTTCCTCATTATTTCTTTTCATTTCCTCAACAATTTCACTCACACAGGCACCTTCACTCAGAAAAATATTCACACTATCCTTCTTATTCATTTTGTCCAGTAATCTCTTTCCTTCTTTTTCAAGATCTATATGTAACTCCGGAATAAAAATTGCATCTATATCCCAGTTTTCACAATATAATAACAGATCATGGTCAAATGACCGTGTGGCAAGTCGGTCTCTATATTTTTTTGCTGTTGCAGCGGTGAGCCACCCACAACGACGTCCCATGACCTCATGAATGGTCAACTGCCGTGGGCTTGCTGTATTTTCGTTTACGATATTTTCAAAAAACAGTGCGCCCTGTTCTGCTGCCGTATCCGCTCCCAGCGACTGAACGATGGGGATAATATCATTATCCACCGTTTTCGGCAGCCCCACTACAGTGAGATCGTACCCGTTATCCTGTAAATACCGGGACAACTCTGCCGCCATTGTATTCGTATCATCACCACCAATAGTATGCAAAACGGTAATCTTATCCTTGATCAATTGCTCCGCAGCTTTTTCAAGGGGATTCTCCCCCGGTGAAATAAGTCCTTTTTTTTCACAGTCTTCTCGATTGGTTAATTTCACACGACTGTTTCCAATGATGCTTCCACCGAAGGAATAGAGAATTCCCACATTTTTGGTAATGTGGGAAGGAAACTCATAGGATTCCCCTTTAAGAAGACCCTGATAACCATTCAAATAACCTGAAAAATCAGCAGATATATTTTCCATTTCATACGATTCCAAAAGTGCCGCAATAGATGCCGAGAGACAAGGCGCTAATCCGCCAGAGGTAAGAAATGCAATTTTCATTCTATTAATTTATTAACCTGAAAGAGACGGAAATTAAATCTGCCGACCATCACGATTCACTCTCCATTTGATTCGTTCATTGTAATTTTTTTGAATTGAAGGGAGACTTTTTAGTTTCAAATCTTGTACTTTTGTACTTTAAAATAGAGTAAATCATGGGAAGAATCGTCTGGTCACCAAAAAAAGAACATGTCCTCTCCTCTCAAATGTGGGGTTTTATGTTGGAAGTTAACAAAAAACATAATACCCGGTTGAAAGGATACGATGATTTGTATTCATGGACCATTGCACATCCACATCTATTCTGGAATGATATCTGGGAATACTGCGACATCATACATTCCCTACCCTTCTCTCAAGTTGTGGAGGATCTTACCTCGATGCCGGGAGCAAAATGGTTTCCGTTTGCGCGGTTGAATTTTGCTGAAAATTTGCTGCGTTTCAGAGATGATAATCCTGCCCTCGTTTTTAGAGGGGAAGATAAAATAGAACGCACTTTATCTTACAAAGAATTGTTCAGTTTGGTAGCTAAAACCTCATCGGCTCTTAAATCTGCAGGAGTTTCTTCAGGAGATAGAGTTACGGGATTTATTCCTAATATCCCTGAAGCTGTTATTGCCATGCTGGCGGCAGCATCCATTGGCGCTGTTTGGAGCTCTTCTTCTCCTGATTTTGGAATTAAAGGCGTACTGGATCGGTTTTCTCAAATCAAACCGAAGGTGCTATTTGCCGCTAACGGATATTTTTATAATGGGAAACACTTTGATTCCCTGGAAAAACTGAAGGGGATATTAAAACAGTTACCTTCTGTTGAGAGAGTGGTTATCATTCCTTATACAAAAGAAAGTCCAAGGATTTCATCTATACCAAATGCTGTTTTGTATGATGACTTTATTTCCGGGGAAAAAGCAGATACCATTGAATTTAACCAGTTACCCTTTGACCATCCCCTGTACATCATGTATTCTTCAGGTACAACCGGTCTTCCCAAATCTATCGTTCATTCCGCAGGGGGTACGCTGATCCAGCATGTGAAGGAACTTTGCCTTCATACTAATTTAACAAGAAAAGATACCATTTTTTATTTCACTACCTGCGGGTGGATGATGTGGAACTGGCTAGTGTCATCTCTGGCAGTGGGTGCGACCGTCGTTTTGTATGACGGATCGCCATTTTATCCAAATTCGGGGGCGATGTGGAAATTGACAGAAGAACTGGGCATTACCATCTTTGGAACCAGCGCAAAATTTATAGCTGCAAGTGAAAATGCTGGTGTAATACCATATAAACATTTTGATCTCTCAAAACTCAAAATTATTCTATCCACCGGTTCACCCCTTGTAGAAGAGAATTTTGATTATATTTATCGAGATGTTAAAACAGATGTGCAGCTTTCTTCAATTTCTGGAGGAACGGATATCATCTCTTGTTTTGCGCTGGGGAATCCCATTCTTCCAGTCTACCGGGGAGAACTTCAATGCCGGGGATTGGGAATGGCGGTGGACTCCTTTGATAAAAATGGAAATACACTGCGCAACCGGAAAGGTGAATTGGTGTGCAAAAAAACATTTCCATCCATGCCCATTTATTTCTGGAATGATCCGGACGGACAAAAATATCATGATGCCTATTTCGGTGTTTATCCGGGAATCTGGAGTCATGGAGACTACATTACCATTAATGACCATGGTGGTGTTAAGATTTTTGGCAGAAGCGATGCAACCCTTAATCCCGGAGGTGTCCGAATAGGAACTGCGGAAATATACAGAATAGTAGAAGGTTATTCTGAGATAGCTGACAGCCTTGTTGTGGGACAGGATTGGGAAGGTGATGAACGCATCATTCTTTTTGTCAAACTTGCTGAAGGAGTATCATTTTCAAAAATATTATCAGAATCTATTTCAGATGCTATTCGGAAAAATTGTTCCCCACGGCATGTCCCGGAAAAAATCCTTGAAACAAAAGACATTCCTTATACCATCAGTGGGAAAAAGGTAGAGATTGCGGTAAGAAAAATCATTTCCGGTGAGGATATAACCCATCGGGATGCGCTTTCCAATCCTGAATCCCTGGATTTTTATATAGATTTAATCGAACTACAATCCTAATTGGATACGTTCAGCCACGCACTCTGGGGAAAGGGTTTATTCGGCTATCGAGGATTGCCATGGGTTGCATTATTTTTTGGTGCGTTCCCAGACTTGTTTTCATTTGGAATTTTATTCATCCTGAGAATTTTTACTGGAGAATTTTCTTCAGGACCCCCACCTCTTGAAACCATTCCGACATGGGTTTTTGTCAATTATAATATCTCCCACAGTTTTATATCGGCATTTATCGCTATAGGTATTGTATTACTTTATCGAAAAAACATTGCCTTTGCTATGCTTGCCTGGCCATTTCATATTGTCCTCGATTTTCCTTTCCACACTAAGGACTATTTTCCGACAAAATTATTTTGGCCTCTCTCCAATTTTTATGTTGATGGTATCCCCTGGAATATTCCTGAAGTCTGGTTTCCCAATATTGCTTGTATTTTCTTGTTATTCATTTATCGCTACAAAAAAAATAAAAGATCCGTATAAATATACCACCTCATTGCTCTTTTAACTCATACCAAAAACAAATTGCACATTATACAGTGGACAATTTGACTGAAATTGTATTAATTTTAGACAGCGGCTCAAGTCATGGTAATCTCCTTTCTTGCTATTTTTATTTTTGAGCCGCTTTTATTATTCCCGCCTAATAAATAAAAACATCAGGAACATTTGGACCCAATCTGATGTAAAAGGAACCAAATATGGTTAAAAAGAAAGGAGATTACCATGCAGAAAAAGAAAGATAGGATCACCCCCCTCATCACCATAGGTCTTTTCATGGTGTTTATCGGAGCATTGATCTATCAAACACTCCCTGAGAAAAAAACAAACGAGATTGTTTTTCAGGAACCATTCGAAGAATCAGTTGAAACGGAATCAACCAATAATTCACACGTAGATGAATTACCGGTTGATGATGAATGGATTGAAACGACTGAAACACTCAATGAACAAACTTCCTTTGATGACGCTTTTGCCGCTGCCCGAGCTGTATTAGGCAAGGGAAATACGTTTATCTGGAATGAAAAAGAATACACGACTGACCTGGCAGAAGAAGTACAGGACGAGTACTCACTTGCTAATTCAACCCTGAAGCCAGAAAATGATTCCAGAAAAAATCAAATAGTGGAAGTCCCAATCACTTCTCAGGTGACAACTCTAAAATAAGGAAAAAAGAAAACCGGGCGGGAAATCCCCTGTCCGGTTTTCAACCTGAATTTAAGGAAAGTTTATCCCGCCTTGTCAATCAGTTGTTTTACTAATACTTCTATATTCGGAAATTGCTTCCGGTCCCATTCTTCACCATTAATAAGTATTTTCGGGACAGCCAGACGCAATCCTGTTGACCTTAATTCATTAGTTTCCCTATATATCTGCTGTTGAAGCGAAGGGTCATTCATGTCTTCCTGAAGAAGTTGAATATCTAATCCCATTTCATCAGCCAATTGAAGTGGAAGGTCTTCATTATTTTTTAAATCCCTGTATTGTTCCATAATCTTATGGTGCATCTCATTATACTTGCCCTGCTGTCCTGCTGCCAGAGCATAGAGAGCTGCCTTATTGGCTTGTTTGTGAGACCTTAACGGAAAATTCTTAAACACAACTTTCACATCATTTGGGTATAACGTCCTAAGTTTATTCACCGAACTGGTGAATCGTGCACAATATGGTCACTGGTAATCCATCCATTCCATGACGGTTACCTTGGCATCTTTCGGACCAATAAAATAGGAATCACCCACCGGAATGTTAAAAATCTCTTTGGGAGCAATTCCCCAGGTTCCGTCTTCGTATATGAGAATTTTCCTGCCATCTTCCGTGGTTGCCTTTACACCTTTTCTTTCAGCTGGTTTTCCTGGAACAGGACCCTGACCGACCATTATAGCAACAGAAAGAGTTAAAATTATACTTATATTTTTCACATTCATTTTCCACATATCCATTTAAAAAGTTTAAATTTAATAAAGAAAAATACAAAAGGATTCAGGTTTAAAACTACAATCGCGCTGGATTATTTTTTTCAGTGTAAATAAGCACCCTCATTTTAAACTTACCGATAAAAACTTTTCAAATAATAATGGTAGAGCATGAATTTATAGACCTCTTTGGGAGATTATGGTGGACGACTAACCTTTCAACTGCTATCATCATTTTTTCTCTCATTTACATTGGAATGAAGCTCCCAAATGAAGT
>CAZBBE010000079.1:0-6283 GCA_964489755.1 uncultured bacterium
ACAGTATCAGTGATCTTGAAACCCGTAGAGATACTATTAGAGCTCTTGTATCTGAAGGTTTTTCATCATTTTCAAACCGTGAAACTGCCTGGACATTAACCATAGCAAAATTATTTCAGTACAATATAGATTTGGGATGGCAGACAAATCAGATTCCTTTGAAGTGTCCCGTTGGTGTAAACATTCGGTATATACAGAAATCCCTACACGAATTGAATGGACGGGGAATTGGGTTTGATGCAGGAGGAATCGTACAGGTTCCCTTGAGCGAAGTGCTGTCTATGTCCAATATGGGACTGTTGACTTTCGGAGGATCGGTGACCAACATAGTAGGCACAAAGATCTTTTGGAGTTCCCAAAAAGAAGATCTCATACCCATGCGTTTTATCTGGGGAGCCTCATATCAACAGGATCTGGTATTTGTTCCCATTACAGCAGAATTTTTTTATCAAGCGAATCAACGCCTTGAAGAAGAAGAAAAGTTTGGACTTGAACTAGCCGTTCTGGAAAAGATATACTTACGCTATGGCAAGGATGAATCGGGACAGCATGGAGGCGTAGGCTTTGAATTTATCCTGTTCAGAAAAAATATTGATTTGGGATACAGTTTTTTAAGCCATGATTTAGGGAAGGCTCACCGGTTTGATTTCACAATAGTATTAAATTAAAATGACAAAACTTAAATTAATATTTCTATGTATTATTTATTGTGGATGCTCCGAAATTACAGAGAAACAGGATATTCCTTCACCACCTGTCTGGGTGGAGAAATCCCGTCCTGAAGATTTAGAGGAGAAAGGAATTGATGCCCATAACGTTAATTTAATTTATCCTGATAGAAATTCTATTAAACTCATGTGGCATCCAAATCCGGAAGAAGATATATGGAAATACCATGTTTACAGGACAAATCAGATGGATGAGGAGAACAAACCAATAGATTTTTCCAATATCCTGACCACCGAAGATGACACTTTATTTTATGATGAAGAAGTGTACTATTACTTTAAATATTATTATTATTTAAAAGCTGAAAATTTTGAAGGGATTGAAAGTAATGCATCCGAAACGATTTTTTATACATTGTTAAAAAAACCTCAAGCTATTTCTGTTCCAGATTCAGTACATTTTCAACAAATGCAATTTCAATGGATTGAAACATCGGGTGGTTCATATGTACCAAGTGGATATATTATAAGAATAAATAATGAATTTTCTGAATCAATATGGACATGTGAAATCCAACCTCCTGGTTATTTTAATCCAAGAACATTCAATTATTCTCCCGGTGGGATTGATTGTCTTGAGCATAACGGAATCATTGGTTATTTAGATCCAGGGGAATATTATTGGAAAGTAAAATCATTACTACATGATCAAGCAAGTGCAGAATCCAATTGGGTTGAGATAAATATTATTGATTAGAATGTAATTTAAATTACATAGAAATCTGGTTCTATTTCGTCTGCAGATGTACTTATAGTGTACCCTGTAAAATTATTAATTAATTAAATTGCCATTCTTATGACATATTCCTGTTATTGTAAATTTTCATGTTATGCTTGAACAATTAAAAGCAACTTTTGCTGAAACAGAGACAAAATATCTTGAACTGCGGAGGCATCTTTGACTTTGATTCCAAGAATAAAAAACTCAGTAAGTTAAAAAAATTGACACTTGTGGAAAATTTTTGGAAGGATAATGAATCGGCAACCGATACGCTTAAAAAAATTTCAAATTTGGAAAAAAATATCCGGATCTGGGACGATTTGAATCAGAAACACGGTGACCTTGAAGTTCTTTTTGAGTTTTTGGACGAAGGCGAGTCAACAGTTGAAGAAGTTGAAAAGGAACTAAGTGAGTTCTCAGGATCAATTCGTGATCAGGAATTAAAGCTTATATTAGGTGCGCCTGAAGATGCGGAAAACGCAATCTTGACTATTCATCCCGGTGCAGGAGGAACGGAGAGCCAGGACTGGGCGAACATGCTTTACCGTATGTACAATCGCTGGATTGAAAGGAAAGGGTTTTCTCAAAAATTATTGGATTACCAACCCGGAGATGAAGCTGGAATAAAAGATGTGACAATTGAGATTGAAGGAGATTATGCATACGGTCAATTAAAAGCTGAAGCAGGCGTCCATCGTCTGGTTCGTATCTCACCATTCGATGCAAACAGCAGAAGGCATACGTCTTTTGCCAGTGTGTTTGTATATCCATCGGTTGAAGAGGAAATTAAAATAGAAATAGACTCCAATGATTTACGAATTGATACATATCGAGCTAGCGGTGCCGGAGGACAGCATGTGAATAAAACAGATTCTGCAATCAGGATCACCCATATTCCATCCGGAATAGTGGTACAATGCCAAAATGAACGCTCCCAACATAAAAATAAATCACAGGCGATGAAAGTTTTGAAAGCCCGACTATATCAGCTGGAATTGGAAAAGGAAAGGGAATCCGCCCAGGAATTAGCCAGTCAGAAAAAAGACATTGGTTGGGGAAGTCAGATACGTTCTTATGTATTTCATCCATACAATATGGTAAAGGATCATCGTACAAAGGAAGAAACATCCAATATACAGGCTGTAATGGATGGAAAAATCGATCGTTTTATTCAAACATTTTTAATGCAACATATGAGTCATTAATGTCAGAAGAGAAAACAAGTCTTAAACAAATAATAAAATTCCGAAAACAAAAATTAAAGGAACTTCGGCAAGATGGTGTGGATCCGTTTCCCCATGTTTTTAGACCTGAACTAACAAGCGGCGAAATTCTAAATAATTTTGAACAATTTGAAAATCAAACAGTAACTGTAGCAGGAAGAATAATGTCCATAAGGAAAATGGGGAAAGCTTGTTTTTGTCATATTCAGGATCAGATGGGACGCATTCAACTTTATATCCGCCGAGATGATGTGGGTGAACAAAATTACACTCATTTTAAATTGTGTGACATTGGTGATTTTATCGGGGTAAAAGGATGTGTATTTAAAACGAAAACCGGAGAAATTTCTATTCGTGCCGAAACAATAACAATTTTGTCAAAAAGTATAAGACCCCTGCCCATTGTAAAAGAAAAGGATGGGGAAATATTTGACGCTTTTACAGATAAGGAACAGAGATATCGTCAGCGACATCTGGATTTAATTGTGAATCCTGAAGTGAAGAATGTGTTTATTCAACGGTCAAAAATCATTCGTTCTATCAGAAAATATTTGGATGAACAGGGATTTTTGGAGGTAGAAACTCCCATCCTGCAACCGCTGTACGGTGGTGCGAATGCTCGTCCGTTCACGACTTATCATAATGCTTTAGACCAACAATTTTATCTTCGTATAGCTGATGAACTGTACTTGAAACGACTCATCATTGGCGGATTTGAAAAAGTTTATGAAATTAGTAAAGATTTTCGAAACGAGGGAATAGACCGAAATCATAATCCCGAGTTCACCATGCTTGAATGGTATGAGGCATATGCTGATTATGAAAAGAATATGGAAACGGTGGAAGTATTGATAAAATATGTTGCAGATTCTTTGAAGATCACCAATGTTATATGGAATGATGTAACCATTGATTTTTCAAAACCATTTTCACGGAAGCCCATTTTTAAATTGATGAATGACATATTTGGGATGGATCTTTCCAATTCGGATAAACATGATTTGTCAGATTTATGCAAACAAAATGGCTTGGACACGAAAAGAGATGCAACTTATGGACAATTGATGGATGAATTGATGAAATATACTGTTGAACCGACCTTAATCCAACCGACTTTCGTTACAGATTATCCCAAAGCAATTTCACCCTTAGCAAAAGGGCACAGAAACGGTAATCCTGAATTAGTGGAACGATTTGAATTATTTATTGCCGGTACAGAATTTGCGAATTCTTTTACGGAATTAAATGACCCCATTGATCAGAGAGAACGGTTTGAAATGCAGGGAAGATTGCTTCGAGAAGGGGATGAGGAGGCGCATCCAGTTGATGAACAGTTTTTAGAAGCCATGGAAACGGGAATGCCTCCCACTGGAGGTGTGGGTATCGGAATTGATCGTCTGGTGATGCTAATGACTGGACAACGCTGGATAAAAGACGTCATTCTTTTCCCAACCCTCAGGTCTATATAACGTTAGAAAAAAACATGTCATTTATTGGAACCGTATCTTATCGTCATCTACGGTCTCCAACTTCTAAAAGTTTTACCTCCTTTGCAAGCCTGTTGTCTGTGATTGGATTGGCAATTGGGATTGCTGCCCTTATCATAACTATGAGTATTCTGAATGGATTTGAAAAGACCCTTTCTCAAAAATTGGTATCCTTTGATGGACATATTCAAATTCAACATATCTTGGGGTACCCAATTCCAGCAAATCTGGACAGTTTAAATCATTATTTAACATCTCATTCAACTGACCTTAGGGCAGTTCCTTATGTAAGAAAACCTGTCATAATTCGTAGTGGTCAAAGAATTCAGAGCATTCTTTTAGAAGGGATTCCTGAGCATGATGTTTCTTACAAAATGGAGCCATTGATAAAATTAGGGTCCTTTTATTTGGGTGATGACCACTGTCTAATGGGGAAGAGATTAGCTGATGAACTGGATGTTTCAGTAGGTGATAAAATTGTTTTTACACAAATGGGTGCATACACTTCAAAAATGGATGGTTCACAAATAAAACAAATGACTATTGGAGGACTATTCCAGTCAGGTATCACCGAATATGACAGGTCTATGGTATATATTTCCTTAAAGGATTCCGAAGAATTTTTATCAATGAATGGACAAATATCAGGGATATCCATTCATTTGAATGACAATAAAAATATTCATCATGTAACGGATGATTTATTTCAAATATTAGGTTATCCTTATTTTGTAACAACCTGGAAAGAAAAACACAGCAATCTTTATGAGTGGATGTCTGTTCAGCAATGGCCTATTTTGATAATTTTCAGCATGATTGCCTTGGTTGGTATTATCAATATTATATCTGCTATTTCCATGATTATTTTAGAAAAAATAAAAGAAATTGGTTTATTAAAAGCATTAGGATGTACACGAGGACAAATTCGAACAATTTTTATGGTTGATGGTACAATTATTGGGACATTGGGAACAATTATTGGAGGAATTGTTGCTATCTTCTTGATTTGGCTTCAGGTAGAATATCAATTGATTTCCATACCTGAAGATGTGTACTTCATGGATAAAATTCCAGTAATTATATCATGGGAATATTTTATTCTCATTTTCTTTTTGAGTATATTGATTGCTATAATTGCATCTATTTTACCCACCTCCTATGCAGGGAAAATCAAGCCTGCTGAAGCCGTTAGATACGAATGAAACCTACTACATTAATCGCTAAGAGATTTTTACGTACCGGAAGTAATTTTGCAGGAAAATATACCGGCTTGGTAGCAGTGTTAGGCATTGCCATTGGGTGTTTTGCATTGATAGTCTCTATAGCCGTTTTAAATGGTTTTGAGTCCAAAGTGACAGAAAAAATCATTGGTATTGAAGGAGAGATTCGCATTCGAGGTAATAATATTCCAAAGAAATCTATGGATGATTTGAAAGAGATAGGGGAGATAAAGCAATTGATGCCATTTTTAAGTGGAAGAGGGGTGGTGATCAATAGAGAAATGGAAACAGCTGTAGTGCGTGTAAAAGCCGTGATGGTGGATTCACTTTCCCAGTTTTATTCAATAGGGGATATAATTCAATTTGATGGTATACATAATAAAAAAAATAATCAGGTGTATATAGGTGCAACCCTTTCGGAAAAATTACAATTGGACTTAGGAGACGAAATTAGTTTCACAAATCCTCAATCAATGAGACTTCCAATCGGATTTCCTCTTCTGGTGAGAGGGGTAGTAGGAGGTATCTTTTCATCCCAGGTACTGGATTATGATGAACGGTTGGTTTTTATTCCGTTGAAAATGGGGAGGAATTTGTTTTCTACTTTACATCAATACAATGGGATAGATATACGAGTTATTCATGGAGCTTCACTTATAAATATAAAAAATGAAATAATATCTATGGTTGGAAACATAGGATCGGTTGAAACATGGAGAGATCATCATACCGCATTGGTCCAGGCAATGAAATTAGAGAAAAAAGGAGCAGTCATTGTTTTGGGATTGATCATTGTGGTTGCATGTTTTAATCTCATTTCCAATCTGGTATTAATCATCAGACAAAAACGGAGGGAATTGGGAATTTTGAAGGTGATGGGATATTCAAGGAAAAACATTATGAG
>CAZBBE010000080.1:0-6202 GCA_964489755.1 uncultured bacterium
TGAAATATTCCCATATCATTTGTCATTACAGTGAAATTGGTCTTAAAGGAAAAAACAGGCCATTTTTTGTTAAGACTTTACAAAAAAATATTAGATATACTTTGGTTCAATCAGTCCCTGACTTGATTCAGAATGTAGAGAAAACGCATGACCGACTCATTATCTCATTAAACGAGGATGTAAAAGATTCTTACGATTTACTCTTTGAAACACTCAGAGGAGTATTTGGAATTGCCTACTTCTGCCCTGCTTTAATGATTGATAATGATTTGGATTCCATGAAAATGAATGCAATAAAGATATTGAAAAACGAAGAGTTCCAATCGTTTAGAGTCACTGCTAGGATGACCTCTTCAGTATCTCTTCATTCAAAGATGTATGTCCATGAACATGTTGGCGCTTCAATACAAAATAAATTTAATAAAAAGGTTAATCTAAATCATCCTGATATAATTTGTTATATTGATACAATCAAGGAAGGAACGTTTATTTATTTGGATAAAATCACGGGTGCGGGTGGGATGCCTGTTGGAACGGGAGGAAAAGGAGTTGTCCTGCTTTCCGGCGGAATTGATTCACCTGTGGCTGCATTTTATATGAACAAACGGGGAATGGTTGCAATTTATGTCCATTTTCATTCCCTTCCTCATGTTTCACCTGCTTCCATCGAAAAAGTGAAACAATTGGTTAAAATTCTGTCGAAATATCAGAAAAAACCAAAATTATTCATGGTTCCATTTTCTGAGATTCAAGAGGAGATAGTGGAGAAAAATTCAGAAAAATACAGACTTTTACTTTATCGCCGAATAATGTTAAGAATTGCTAATAGAATTGCCATAAACGAAAGAGCAAAAGCTATCATTACGGGTGAAGCCTTGGGACAGGTCGCCTCCCAAACTGTTGAAAACTTAGGTGCAGTTGATTCAGTCTCTGAACTTCCAGTTTTTCGACCGTTGATTGGATTGGATAAACAGGAAATTATTAATACAGCGAAAAAGATAAATACATATTCCATTTCTATCCGTCCACATGAAGACTGCTGTACGCTGTTTTTACCTCAAAAACCCGCTACTAAGTCAACTCCTGAAAAATTGGATGTTGAAGAAAAGAAAACTGATATTCAAACAATGCTCAACAGGGCGATTGATAATACGGAATTGCTATACTGTTGACATGATTATAGTATAGAATCCAATATTAATAAGTGTAAATTCTATATTCATATTATTTATATTTTAGCATTTTTTCTGTTTACGAGACCCTTATGATTATTGCCATACCAAAAGAAATTCTTCTAGGTGAAAACCGTGTTGCAGCTAACCCTGCAAGCGTAAAAGAATTGATTCAGGCTGGTTTATCTGTCCAGATTGAATCAGGCGCTGGGAAAGGGTCCCACATCTCAGATCAGAATTATGAATATACAGGGGCAACAATTGTTGAGAATAAAGCGGAATTATTACAGAACGCAGATATCGTCCTGAAAGTAAATCACCCCATTGAGAATGAAGCAGATATGCTGAAAGATGGTTCAGTCTTTGTCTCCCTATTCCAGACCACAAAAGAAACTGAAGCTGTCCAAAAACTTCTTTCAAAGAAGATCACTGGATTTTCCATGCATCTAGTCCCACGGACAACCCTGGCGCAGAAAATGGATGCATTAAGCTCCCAAAGCAATATTACAGGTTATAAGGCTGTACTAACCGGTGCTACCCATCTTGGGGTGTACATGCCTCTCCTAATGACTGCAGCAGGAACTATTCCTCCTGCAAAGGTTCTAATTTTAGGAGCGGGTGTAGCCGGGCTACAGGCTATTGCAACAGCAAAACGGCTTGGTGCACAGGTTGAAGCTTTTGATGTTCGTCCAGAAGTAAAAGAACAGGTGGAAAGCCTTGGAGCAAAGTTTGTGGAAGTTAGTTCCGATACAGATGAGGGTGTTGGAGAAGGCGGATACGCAAAAGAAACAACTGATGAGTATAAAAAACAGCAATCGGAATTGATCAAATCTCATATCGCAAAATCAGATATGGTTATTACAACAGCATTGATCCCCGGAAGGCAGGCTCCAATTTTGATCCCGAAAGATATGGTAGAGGGCATGAAACCAGGTTCGGTTATCATGGACCTTGCTGCTGAAAACGGTGGAAATTGCGAACTAACGAAAAAAGACAGGGTCATTACTGTTCATGATGTTATTATTGATGGAACAGCCAATATTCCAAGCACAATGCCCATCCATGCTACTCAGCTCTATGCAAAAAATATAACCAGTTTTATTACGTATATGATCAAGGACGGTAAATTGAACATTGATATGGAGGATGAAATTATATCAGGTGCGATGTTCACTTATAATGGAGAAATTACCCATGAACCAACAAAAGAAGTTTTAAACCGATAAGGAACTCACATGGATATTAATATTCTAACGGTTTTTATTCTGGCACTGTTTGTAGGGTTTGAAATTATAACAAAGGTCTCCCCTACTCTACATACTCCCCTCATGTCAGGATCAAATGCTATTTCCGGAATAGCTATAGTAGGCGCAATCATTGCAACTAAAGTTAGCGGTGAGATTGGCACATGGCTTGGGTTAATTGCAGTTATTTTTGCAACAATAAATGTAGTTGGGGGATTCATGGTGACTGACCGCATGCTGAAAATGTTCAAACGAAAGTAGTTTAATGGAATTTTCTAATTTATTTTATGTTCTGGCTGCAGTCCTGTTTATCTTAGGACTGAAAAAGCTTAGTCATCCCAAAACAGCACGAACGGGAAACACAATAGCAGCTATTGGTATGCTCATAGCAATAGTTACTACCCTTATTGCCTATGGTGGCATTGATTATAAACTGATTGCCCTGGGAGTCATTATTGGTTCTTTAATCGGTGGTATATTTGCCACAAAGGTTGAAATGACCGGTATGCCCCAGATGGTGGCTCTTTTTAATGGGTTTGGTGGGGGCGCATCTGCACTGGTGGCAGCAGCAGAATTCTACACCAGAGCAGCGCCAGAAGTATTATCTGGGAGCACAGAGAATTTTCTGCTCACAACCATTGCAGTCAGCGTTTTTGTTGGAACACTAACGATTACGGGTAGTTTTATCGCTTTTGCAAAACTTCAGGGACTAATTTCAGGTCAGCCAATAGTTTTTAAGGGACAGCAGGTTCTAAATGCATTGTTTGCACTTACTCTAATTGCATCTGGAGCGGGAATGATTTTATCAACAGAAAATATGATGTTTCATTTTCTTGGAGTTATTGTATTAGCTGCGGTCCTTGGTATTACCCTCACAATTCCCATCGGGGGTGCTGATATGCCAGTTGTAATCTCACTATTAAATTCATATTCCGGTGTCGCCGCCGCCGCAACTGGTTTTGTTTTGATGAATAATGGACTCATTATCAGCGGGTCACTGGTTGGAGCATCAGGACTCATTCTTACAAATATCATGTGTAAAGGAATGAATCGTTCGTTGGCAAACGTCATTTTTGGCGCAGTGGGCCTTCAGCAGGAAGGTGCGGTCTCCTCGGGAAAGGAGATGAATATAAAAAGCTACTCTACTGAGGAAGCAGCTATGATCCTGGATGCAGCAGATAAAGTAATTGTAGTTCCCGGCTACGGACTGGCGGTTGCCCAGGCTCAGCATGCTATAAGAGAGGTTGCGGATTATTTAGAGGGGTTGGGGAAGAGCGTTTTATATGCAATACATCCCGTTGCAGGCCGAATGCCGGGACACATGAATGTTTTGTTGGCAGAAGCAAATGTTCCATATGAACAACTGAAAGACTTGGATGAAATTAATTCCGAATTTGAAGATTGCGATGTCTCTATCATTCTTGGTGCCAATGATGTTGTGAATCCTGCTGCCCGGCATGATACATCCAGTCCCATCTATGGAATGCCCATCTTGGATGTCGACAAATCAAAGACAGTAATGGTGAATAAACGAACCATGAACCCCGGTTTCGCTGGTATTCAAAACGAACTATTTGGTTTTGATAATACAATTATGGTTTTTGGTGATGCGAAAGCGATGTTAACAGACTTGCTGAAAGATCTTAAAGAATTATAAAAAAAGCCCCGTTTAAACGGGGCTTTTTTCTACCCTTTTATGATTTTAGTCTATCGGTTGACAATATAAGGCAATGCCCAGACGGCAGAATGAAATACTTCATCCGAATCGAACAATGATCCGTAATCAATCACGCTGAAGAATCCCCGATATACTCGTTTATCATATCCCCATCCTGGACCGTGGATTGTCCAGACTTTCGTAAATATATTATCATGTGCTACCAAATCTTCCCCTTCACCGTCGTCATACATTTTTTTTCGTGCTTTATGTATTCTCGATCTTCCATAATGAAAGGATATTCTTTCACCGCTTTCATATTCAAATTCCGGGCCTTCATTGGTTACAGTTAATTCTACTTTAACCTGCGACCAAGTGTTAAATGAAGGCAAAGAATCTCTTGATATAAATTCATCAACATTTGTTTCCGAATCAAAAATAAAAACTGAGCTCCAGTCTCCAACTTCATCCGGTATAAAATATTCCAATTTGTGGATATCCATTTTGGTTCCGGTTTTTCCGATTCCCAGAGTGAGTGCATCTATTCTCCATCGCTTTCGATTATCAGAACCCATTTCGTTCGAGAACCGTACCTGTCTATGAAAATCAAATATAAAATCCTTGTTGAATGTATTTGTGTCTAGGGTTGATGAATTGATTATATTTGTGATGAATATTCCTGTAACGGTACGTTCGATGGCGGCTATAGAAAAATCTTCTTCGTGGGTATAGGTCACAATTTTAGTGACAGAATTTATTTTTCGACCAAATTTGTAGGTATAACCACTGTCCGGATGAAAGATTTCCAGCAATTTTGCATTCATGTTGTTTTCCAGTCCTTCTTCATAATCATAGGTTGCACCATTATCATCAAATCCCTCAACGCCAAAAGCATCATCGCCGTCGAGCAATGCGCTAAGTTTTGCTTCCCTGGACGCATATGAATCCATTGTTAAATCACATCCGAATAAAAAGAGAGTAAATATCATCAGGATGAGTTTTATTTTGTTCATGGTTTTTCTCCTTATTCTAATTATTTCCAGAAGTGTTTTCCGTTCTTTTTTGATTGTGGACGATCGCGTTTTTTTCCACCCTTTCTATGGTGCTCTAATTGGTCTCTAACATCTTTCCTAAACCTATGCTCAAAACCGATTAATTTTGCTCGTTGAACATTATTTAAATGTCCTTCTAAACCGTTAATAAAAGAATTTTTCTCTTTTAGCTTTCTTCCTTCCAATTCAGATAGGTCATCTAATAATTTGTCCAGGTCCTTATTTGAAAGTGCATCCCCCCTTTCAATTTTATCTTTTATTTCTGTATTTATTTTTTTTTCTTTTTCAACCAAACCATCCATTGTTTCCCTGTGTTCCCTAAACCTGGGAAAAAATTTTTCAGCTTCCTCGTTTGTGAGTTTTAAATGCTCTGTCAGTTTCCAGGCTATCATCATTTCCATTTTTTCTTTTTTCTCATTTTGCCCCATCACCATCGTGGCTGACAGGAGTATAATTAACAATATTGTGTTTTTCATAATTATATATCCTTTTCTTGATTTAACAAATCTAAATCTAATTCATAAAGAAATGTTGCAGTTTCATAAATATCTCCATCAGAATCTAATAGGAATAATGCCATATCTTCTAAATAAGCGGTTGTGTCTATTTCCATGTATTCCTGGTTATATTCAACATAGGAATCATAAAATATTGGCGATTGTTCTAAGGATTCAACGGTTAGAAATCCAATCATTAAAATTAACATTCCACCTAAAAATGTCTGTGATAATTGTTGTTTTTTCCTGTATTCCTTAAATCGTCTTTCATGAATTTTAGCAATAAATTCTTGTTCATCTAGTTCACCATTATGAATTGTGAATGACAATTTTATTTTATCTACAAATTTCATTCATTATCCTTAAAACGTTTTTTTAATTGATTAATTCCATGATGATAATTCACTTTTGCGGAACCTTCACTTATTCCTAAAATTCCAGAAATATCTTTGTAGGGCAAATCCTGTGCAATTCTCATGATAACAACCATTCGCTGAGTTTTTGGAAGTGTTGCCACGAGGTTCCATATTTCTTTTTTAGACCATAGCTGTTCCAAGTTCTGATCATAGGAACCGGTTTC
>CAZBBE010000081.1:0-6079 GCA_964489755.1 uncultured bacterium
TCCCTGCCAGAGATGTTCGTAGATCTTTGTTCCCGCCCTTTTCAAAAGGAGAAACTGGACTTTGTTTTCAACTTCCCTGAACACATAAGCATCAACAATCCGCACAGTGATAATGGTATTAACCATTCAGTCTATATTTTTCTCAGAGATATCAACCGACCGTTCTTTTCCCCATTTTTCCAAGAATGATTTAGACCAGTCCCCAAATTCCCCAGATTCAATTTTGGAGCGTATATTTTTCATCAGTTTCATGAAAAATGCAATATTTAATGTACTTGCAATCCGCACTCCCAGAATCTCATTCACGTTAAACAAGTGACGGACATAGGCTTTTGAAAACTGAGTTCCAAATGGCGAACCACTTGTTTTATCAATAGGGGTGAAATCCGATTTATATTTACTATTTTTAATATTAATAACTCCCTCATCCGTAAAAATGTGCCCGTTTCTCCCGTTTCGGGTAGGGATAACACAATCGAACATATCCATACCCATTGATACTGCATTCACAATATCTTCCGGTTTTCCCACACCCATCAAATAGCGAGGTTGGTCAACCGGTAGATGTTCATCACATAAACTAACCATTTCCAGCATAGCGGATTTATCCTCACCTACTGCCAAACCTCCAATTGCCATTCCGCAGGAAGCAAGCGAGACTAATTCATCTATACTATTTTTTCTCAGTTCCGGATAAATATTCCCCTGTACTATGGGGAAAAATATTTGGTTCCACTCAAAATGGGATGGGTTTTCTTTTAAATATTTGAGGCAGGATTTTGCCCACATGGTTGTCCTATTAACAGATTTCTCTACTGTTTTTTTATCACTTTTCCCCGGAGGACATTCATCGAAAGCCATGATGATGTCTGCACCTAAATTCCGCTGGATGCTCATGGATTTTTCTGGAGTGAAAAAATGTTTGCTTCCATCTATATGAGATTGAAATTCCACTCCTTCATCCGAAATTTTATTTAATCGTGCTAAAGAAAATACCTGAAATCCACCACTATCTGTTAACATCGGTCCTGTCCATCCCGAAAATAAATGAAGTCCGCCGGCATCCTTTACTATATCATCCCCCGGTTTTAGATAAAGGTGATAGGTATTTCCCAAAATTATTTCTGTATCAAGAAACGTTAATTCTTGTGGAGTAAAAGTTTTAACCGTTCCCAAAGTCCCCACAGGCATAAAAGCTGGCGTTTGGATGGTGCCGTGAGTCGTTTCAAATAATCCCGTCCTGGCAGATGAACGGGAATCTTTTTGAGTTATTTTAAAGTTCAATCAATATTGGATTGAAAATTTTACCAGTCTGCACCAAATGAGAAATAATATTGAGGTTTAGAATACCCTCCATCATTTTTCACATCCCACGCTACATCAATCCTTAACAAACCAACGGGGGTAAACAATTTAAATCCTGTTCCAAATCCCGAAATTATCGGTGAAATGACAGAATAGTCGTTATATTTCGATGTCAGTATATCTTCGTCCCAAAACTCATCATCCTTATCCCAGGCTGCGCCTATATCATAAAAAAAATGTCCAAACAGATATGTGGCAGTAACATTTTTTGGCGGACCAAAAGCAAAGAGAAAGGGAAACCGGTATTCAAAATTCATCAGAGCAACATTAGAACCCTGCCGCTCAACGTACCGGGATCCCCGAACGGGCATTGCGTATTCCGCAAAAAATACATTCTTTAAAATATTATCACTCTCTTCTAAAACTGGTGACCTAGAGGGACGGGAATCATCCACTCCGTTTGTCTCACCGTTTCCAAAATACCAGTTTGGTAATCCTCCCAGGAAAAATTGTTGGCGGTCAGAGCCCAGACTTTTACCTACCATTAGTCTTCCTGCTAATGAGTAGTATTTTCCATATCTAATATATTTTCGTGCATCCCATGTAAGAGTGTTGAATTGAAGTTTACCTTCCCCAAACCCAGGGCTGAATTTGAGTGATAAATTTTGTCTAAACCCATCCACAGGTCCTGTATATCCAAATACCGAATTATCATAAACCCAACTGATTCTGGGGAGAATAGTAGATAATTCCGCTATTAAATTTTCGTTAATTTCTCCCGTATTTGAATTTTCCCAAAATTCCTTATAATCAAACACATGTCCGGTTAATCCAAGATCAAGCCTTTGAAATCGGTTAAAAGGAAGAGTAAAAAATCCTCCAGCGGCAAATTGTTTCAACCGTCCGTAAACCGGTCCGTTAGCTGAAAAGCCAATTTGCCAAAGATATGCAGTTTGATTTAATAGTAAATGATAATCATATCGATTTTTTAAATTTGAAAAAGCTAAATAAAAATCACTGTTATCAAGAGAGATAACTACGTCAGTTCCAAAACTGATGCGGTAATCACCAAGGATATCGCTCCAATAAAAATAAGTCATTCCCTGAGCACCATAAATATTGCTGAAAGAAAAATTTCCACCGGCAAAATCCAGCGTAAATCTTGGAAGATACTTTTGGGAAATAAGTTTCTCACTTTGTCTCAGGCTATCTTGTGAAAAATTCGTAGCATCATTCTCTGTTAATTGATCATTAAAATGTCCATAGTGAGGTGCAAAAATGTAGCGGCTGTAATCAGCAGATAGCTTATCCGTTTGACGGTTTCTGCTTTTATCCAAACGTAAATCACTGAATGAATCATCCTCATTTCTGTTCAAATAATAGTTTGTTGGCTCAATTTCAAATATCTGTGATTCAAGAGGATAAGACAAATTATAAATATCCCATCCGCCCTCATTATATCCTGAAAAAATCAATGATTTATCATCCTCAGATAGACTTAATTGCTGGATACCCGTTAAGACATTGGTTATTTGCTGTACCTTACCGGACGGTATTTCATGACGCACTATGTTCCAGACACCCTGATCATCGGAAGTATAGAATAAAACATTTTCTGTGTGAGCCCATACAGGATAGGTTTCATCATGGTCTGTTGATGTAATTCTTTCCATTTTTTTTGTGTGAGTATCAAGGACATAAATATCCCGCTGGCTATAATTGTGTTCAAACATATTCAGAGTATTCCAATCTTCATCTTCACTTTTTACAATATGCTCACCCCGGTCGGATACAAATGCTATAAATTTACCATCCGGACTCCAAACCGGCTCCGAATCTGAGAACAAGTCATTTGTCAAGTTTTCAAAAGTTTCGGAATGTAAATCATATAAAAAAATATCGCTCGCATTACCTCTGTTACCAACAAAACAGAGATAATTTGCATCCGGACTCCAGGAAGCGGTAAATAACCCATCTAAGTCAAAGGTCAGTTTGCTTGTTTTTTCTGTTTCTATATTTATGAGATAAAGTGCATCGGCGTCTCCGGATTTTGAGGCAATCACTATATTTTGTCCATCCGGTGACCAGGATATTCCCGATTGGAGCCATTTTAATTCTTCAAAATCAATAGAACGATTTCCTTTAATTAATTTTTTCAATACCTTACCATCAAGGGCATCAATCAATAAAATATCTGCATATCCCGAGCGATCTGATAAAATAGCAATCTTACTTCCGTCCGGGGAAATTGCCGGAGAAATATTATAAAAATTTTCCTCTTCTTTATGGTCTGTTAACTGTTTTGCAATATCACCAACTTCTTCACGTCCTGCAACATCAGGCCAATACTCTTTCTTTAAAAACTTCTGCCATTTCTCGGAGAGAGCTTCATAATCCATCCCTAAAGCACGTTTGAATCCTTTTTCAGCATTTTGCGTTTGTTTCATTTCTAAGAGTATCTCACCGACTTTTTCCCGCCCGTAGGTAGAGGCAATATATCTCCATACAGATTGACCGCCCCTGTATGCCATATATGCATCCAGATGTTCCACTTCAGGCATCTGTTCATGTATTGCCATATCCCGGATGATCATATCAGATTTTGTGTCCCAATCCAAGGATAAATATTCTGCGAGACCTTCACTCACCCATAAGGGAATCCTTAATTTGATTTTACCGGTAATAATTCCCTGTATGGAACCGCCGTACATCATATCATTGACCAAGGCATGAACCAGCTCATGATGGATGACATGGCGAAATTGATCATAAGATCCTTCAAAAGGTAAAACCACTCTGTTTTTAAATAATTCCGTCACTCCACCAATTCCTTCATACATATAACTGTCCACAACATTGGTTTGCTGAAAATCATTGTGTGAATTGTACACAATAATGGAAATTGGTTTTTTTATGGTCCATCGTAAATGTTTTGAAATTTGTTCATAGGCATTTTCAGATACATTTACTGTGAATTTTGCAAGGTCACTGCTTTGTTTATAAAAATACACATCAAAATGGGGCGATCTGATGTAATTCCAATCGAAGTCTTTATACTGAACTTTATTTTGACCGAATTCCTGGCTAAATCCACAGGATACGTATAATAACACTACAATCTTGATGTATTTTTTCATAGTCATTAGACTAAATTATATGGGACATGTTCCAAATAAATTAGATGTATTATCCCCTCACAAGTTAAATTGTTGGGATAAATCTACAAGGAAACCCTTCAAGATTCCTTTCAATTAATCAAAGAGTATGTTCCCTTAAACTCTTTGTCTATTCAACTCTCTAAATGTAAGTTTCACTATCAATGGAATTACCACTTTATTTTATTTCCGATCTACACTTGAGTCTGGATCCTTCCGAGGAGGAAGTTCAGCGTCAAAAACGATTATTTCATTTCTTCAGACATATTTCCGAAACAAAGGGGACTCTGTTCATAATCGGTGACCTCTTTGACTTTTATTTTGAATATAAAGATGTTATCCCAAAAGATTATTTCCATTTTTATATGGAAATAAACCGTCTCAAGGAATCAGGAGTAAATACTCATTTTATTTTAGGGAATCATGATTGTTGGGTGATGGATTTTATTACTGAAGAACTTATGTACAGAGTGTATGATGGTGATTTTGAATTTACCATAAATGGGGGAAACTTTTTATTGACACATGGCGATGGATTGCTCTCCTGGGACAGGGGTTACCGTATTATGAAAAAGATAATTCGAAGCCCGTTATTTGTCTGGTGTTTTCGGTGTCTTCATCCAAATATAGGATTTTGGGTCGCAAAAAAATTCTCAGGGAATCATGAGCATTACGTCCACTCAGATGAATACAATCAAAAAGTATTGGATGACCTAACACCATTCGCTTGTGAAAAAATCGAAAGTGGAGTTGATTATATCCTCTGCGGTCATTACCATCAGGCAACGGAAAAACAAATCAATACAGGAAAGCTATTAATTATAGGAGACTGGTTTACTTTTGATTCTTATGCGGTATTTGATGGGAAAAATCTGGTGTTGAAGCGGTGGAATTCTAATTAGATTTTCACTTCGTTAATTTTCCAGCAGAAACTAAAATTTATTTACCTGCAAGAGAAACCATAATCGCATTCTGAACATGGAGACGGTTCTCTGCTTGATCGAAGACAATGGAATAATCCGCTTCCATGACACCATCCGTTACTTCCCGTCCCCGTTCTGCAGGGAGACAGTGCATAAAACAAGCTGACCCTCCGGTAGCATCCATTAATTTCTTATTCACCTGAAATGGCTGAAAGATTTTCTCCCGAGCTCCCGCTTCTTCCTTTTGTCCCATGGACGCCCATACATCAGTATAGACAATATCTGCATTTTGCACTGATGAATAAGGCTCATAACTAATTTCAATCTCCGAACAGCCACCATTTTTTGCTAATTTAACTATCTTTTCATCTGGAGTAAATCCCTCAGGACAAATACACACAAAATTAATGGATAATTTGGAAGCCAAATGAAGCCATGAATGAACAACATTATTTCCATCACCCACATAACATATTTTCAATTCTTCGAATCTCTCCTTATGTTCCCAGATTGTGAATATATCTGCCATGATCTGGCAGGGATGGTTGTAATCAGTTAATCCGTTTATTACGGGGATTGATGAATATTTGGCCAACTCCAAAATATGCTCATGGTCAAAAAGGCGTGCCATTATCATATCGTTATACCGGCTGAACAGTCGTGATATATCTTTGATAGCTTCCCGCTTGCCTATGC
>CAZBBE010000082.1:0-6075 GCA_964489755.1 uncultured bacterium
CGCTAGATCCTGTACCGAGAATCGCCAATAACAACAGAGATGAAAATAAAATTGTAGCAATTGTAACACCGGATATTGGATTATTGGAAGAACCGACCACACCTGCCATATAAGCTGCAACTGCTGAGAATAAAAATCCAAATACCATCATAACAATAGATAATAAAGCGGCAATTCCTACGGATCCGATAATATCTAAATAGAGAAGGAAAACAGGAACAGCCAGAGCCACAAGTGCAATTCCCACATAATTGATTGGCATATCCTGTTCTTCTAATGGAGTCTTCCCATCTTTGGATTGGTTTTTTACCGAATTTAGGCTTGCTTTAATTCCTACAACTAATGGCTTAAATAATTTAATCAGTGACCATACACCACCCACAACCATAGCGCCAACACCTAAATATCGGATTTTTGAGTTCCAAATATCCCATGCTGATTCCAGGGCATCTCCTTCGAATCCAACCATGGCGGAATAAATCGGGATAGCTACCGCCCAGGAAATGAGTCCACCCGAAATTACCAAAATTCCAATATTACGTCCAACAATGTAACCGACTGAAATCAATGCCGGGGATAAATCTGTTCCTATCCCAAAAATAGATTTTCCAAAAGCCATTGCACCAGCAACCTCTGCATGCCACATGGAAAATCCTTGTTGACATACTTTCATGAGACCACCGACCAAACTGGCGATTCCGATTGTTTTCAATCCGCCTGATCCATCATCTTCAGCACCTTTTCTGGCTTCATCACCTGCTCGCAGCACTTCTGCCGTTGCCACACCTTCCGGATATTTTAGTTTAGCTGTAACGATCAATGCCCGGCGGAGTGGCACGGTAAAAAGAACACCAATTACACCACCGATGGCTGCAATTTTTGCTACTTCAACATAATCAAAAGATGTCCAATATCCTAATAGAACTAAAGCAGGAATCGTAAAGATCACACCTGCGGCGAGGGATTCACCCGCTGATGCAGCCGTCTGGACAATATTATTTTCAAGGATGTTTGACTTTTTAAACATGGATAAAACACCCATGGAAATGACAGCAGCTGGTATGGAAGCGGAAACGGTCATCCCCGCAAAGAGCCCTAGATAGGCGTTTGCTCCTGAAAGAATGATAGAAAGAATAATCCCGAGAAATATGGATTTTACTGTGATTTCAGGTAATGGGTTTGACATGTTATTCCTCAATGAAGTAGCAGAGAAAATAGAAAATTTTCACCATGGTAAAACATAACAGAATTTCTTAATTTCATAACAATCAGGGGTGTCGTCCCGAACCAGATGGGACAACTGAGAATAAACCCATTGAACCTGATCTGGATCATGCCAGCGTAGGGAGCCAAAAATGAAACACATAATCATTCTTCTTATTACCATGTCTTTTCTGTATCCAAAAATTCATGGAACAGTCCTTGATTCAGATTCTCATGAACCGTTGGTCGGTGTCAATATTATCGGAATAAATGTTGGAACTGTTTCTGATAACGAAGGACGGTTTATTATTGATGTTGAAACAGGAGCAGAATTGATATTTTCTCATATCGGTTATTCAAAAGTAAAAGCCATTGCACAAAACGATATGATAATAAAAATGAAATATGTTACTCTTCAAAGTGAAGAGATCTTTGTCCTAGCCGGATTGAAAGCAGAATCCCTTCAAAAATCCACTTCCAGTGTTACTGTGATCAATGCTGAATCTATTAAACGAGCAAATGGAAGTCATTTTCAGAATGTGATGGAGATAATTCCAAATTTGAATTCAGCAGGTGGAACCAGCAGACCAAGATATTTTCAGATTCGGGGGATAGGTGAACGAAGTCATTATTTTGCTGAGGGACCGCCGAATATTTCCGTTGGATTTGTTATGGATGATATTGATTTAAGCGGACTTGGAATGGTTGGATTTCTCTATGATCTGGAACAAGTGGAAGTGTTTAAAGGACCGCAATCAGCTATGTATGGACCAAATGCTTTGGCAGGACTCATCAGCATGCGTTCCAGGAATCCAACTCATTCATTTGAAACTCATTTTCGATTAACTGGAGGATCGGACAATATCCAACGATTGAACGGCATGGTCAATGTCCCTTTTGGAAATTCCTTTTCATATCGAATTGCTATGGAATCAGGTTCTTCAGATGGTTTCAGAACGAATAAATTTTTTAATAAAACTAATACGAACGAACGGAATGAAACTATTATTCGGGAGAAACTTTTGTTCATTCCTAACAACAATTTCAACGCAATCTTGACTTTTTTTAATGCAAATCTGGATAATAAATACGATGCCTGGGCGCCGGATAATAATAAAGTCTTGTTCACCTACACCAATCAGCAAGGCATAGATAGTCAGGAGACCAACGCATTTTCGCTAAGGACAAATTATTCTCAAAATAAGTTGAATATCATACTGATCGCCTCCAAATCCGAAACCGATTTGGTTCATGCGTATGACGGCGATTGGGGGAATGATATTTATTGGTCTCAAGAAATGTATTATTGGAATGATAATAATCCTGTATTCCAAGATACCATTAAACAACCTTGGGGATATTATCCTTATGATTTTTTTGATAAAAATGATAGGACCCGAATGGTAAATTCATTTGAAAGTCGGATTAGTTATAGTGATTTTATTTTGGGATATTATTTTAAATCATTGAAGGAAATAGATAAAGCATCAGGTTGGCTCTATGGCGGTGATGCAACGAATGCAAACAGTCAGTTTGATTTAAAAACTTCTGCAATCTATTCCCAAACTGAAAAGGTCGTCTCACAAAAAATTAAGATTATGAGCAATATAAGGTTGGAGTCCAATAATTTTATATATAATGGAGATGCAAACTATTACGGAATACCATTGGACTCAGTGAATTTTGATATCAACCATAATCTTTTGGGTGGCAAACTGGCATTGCAATATTTTGTAAATGATGATATGAATATGTATGGAAGCATTTCCCGTGGATATAAAGCTGGTGGAGTAAACCAGCATCCTGTTCTGACAGCAGAAAATCGTCCATACAATCCGGAATTCATGACCAATTATGAATTAGGATTACGAAGATACACAGAGAAAACAATCTTGCATCTTTCAGCTTTTATGGCAAAACGACAGGATCAGCAGGTATCTATTTCCAGCCAACAAACAGAAGGTGATCCCAACAGTTTTGTATTTTATACAGCCAACGCAACCACAGGATCGTTGAGCGGAATGGAACTGGACGGGACATACAGACTGAACCCAAATTTTATTCTATCCGGCTCTGTGGGACTGTTGAATACCCATGTAGATGCCTTTACATTTGAATCTGATTCCGGTGTGACAACCACATTGGGAGACAGGTTTGCTGCACATGCGCCAAAATACTCATTTAATTTGGCTTTGGACTATAAAAGGGAAAAGGGTTTTTTTTCCAGAGTGGGATTATCCGGAAAGGACAAATTTTACTTTTCAGACAGTCATGATGAAATCTCAAAACCCTATCAATTAATAAATGGATATATTGGTTGGAAATTCAATAATTGGTCAGTCAAACTGTGGGTCAGGAATATTTTGGATACCCGTCATGTAACAAGAGGATTTTATTTTGGATTGGAACCTGTCTGGGACGAAGATTTACAGGATCATGAATATCCGGATAAAAAGTATGTCAGTTTTGGAGACCCTGCACATTTTGGAGTGACGGTGGATTATGGTTTTTAATCGGTGACTTTGCATGAAGTACAATTCTAATAATCCTTTCATCATAGTTTGAGGTAAGAGGAGGAAGGATGTAATTTTTAATACATGTCCTCCCGGAATTCTGACCGAAAACGACTTTTCCTGATTGATGGATATGCCATGCTGTACCGCTGCCATTTTGCCCTTATTAGAAATCCTCTTATCACATCCTATGGTCTTCATACCAGCGCTCTATACGGATTTACAAATCAAACATTGAAATTAATTGAGTCAGAATCTCCGGATTATATTGGAGCAATTTTTGACACAAAGGAGAAAACTTTCCGCCATGAATATTACCCGTCCTATAAAGCAACACGGGAAAAAATGCCTGAAGAATTACAGGATCAACTTCCTCATTTATGGAGACTTTTAAAAGGACTTAACATTTTTTATACATCCAAACCGGGTTTTGAAGCAGATGATATCGTAGGAACTTTGGTTAAACGAGCTGGAAATGGAGAATTGGATATCTACATTGTTAGTGGAGACAAGGATTTCATGCAATTGGTGAATGATCATGTTTTTTTATATTCACCGGGAGGTGCAAGAGGTCAAACAAAAATTTATGATAACAAAGGTGTTGAAGAACGATGGGGTGTTCCACCGGAAAGTATGATTGATTTACTGGGATTAATGGGAGACGCATCAGATAATATTCCGGGAGTGAGGGGAGTAGGAGAAAAATCAGCTCAAAAATTGATTAAGGAATTTGGTTCTTTGGAGGGCGCTCTTGACCACGCGGAAAAGGTAACTAATAAAAGGGTACGTAACGGACTTTTAGACCATAAAGAGGATGCTCTCTTGAGCAAGGAGTTGGTAAAAATTCATACGGATGTACCGCTGGAATTTTCGGTAAGTGACCTCGGAATAAAACCGTTCAATATTTCCGTATTACAGACCTTATTTAAGGAATTTGAGTTTCATGGATTGATGAGACAGTTTTCTGAAATGGAACAGGAAGAGAAAACAAAAAAGAAAAAAGCTGAAAAATCCTATAATGTTATTACTTCTCGTAGTGAGTTGAATCAATTTCTTTCAAAAATCAAAGAAGATACATGGCTATCAATTGACCTTGAAACGACATCAGTAAAAACAATGGAAGCGGAAATCGTTGGGTTGAGTTTTTCAATTGAAAAGGATTCCGGTATTTATATCCCTATTCGACATAAGGATAAATCGAAACAATATTTCGGAGAAAATGAACTGGAGGAAGTAATAACTCTGATTAAACCTGTTCTCGAAAATCATAGGATCCCCAAAACCGGTCAGAACGTTAAATACGACATCTTGATTCTCAATCGTTTTGGAATTCAGGTGAAAGGAATTGAATTTGATACCATGATCGCCGCTCATTTGCTCCAACCGGGCAGTCGTTCCTATAAGTTAGATAAACTTAGTGAAGAATATTTGAGCTATACCATGGTGCCCATCGATCAATTGATTGGAACAGGTAAAACCCAAATTTCTATGGCAGAAGTGGGTTTGGAGGACATTTCGTTTTATGCTGTGGAGGATGCAGATATTGCATTACAATTAACTCATATTTTGAAAAAACGCCTTGAAAAGAAAAATTTATGGGAATTTTATTTAAAAGTTGAGCTACCGCTTATTCAAGTTTTATCAGAGATGGAATACAGAGGTACTTATGTCCAAAAGGAACTTCTAGATAAATTGTCCAAGGAATATCTTAAACAAATTGAATCACTGGTTGCAGAAATTTATACTCTATCGGGAACTGAGTTTAATGTCAATTCTACTCAGCAGCTTGCCCAAATCCTATTTGATATTCTTAAATTACCAAAAATCAGGAAGCGCTCCACAGCAGAAGATGTTTTGGGACGTCTTAAAAATGATCATCCTCTTCCCAGCAAGATTTTGGAATATCGAAAGTTAAATAAACTGAAAAACACATATCTGGACCCATTGGCAGATTTCATTCATCAAAAAACTGGAAGAATTCATTCATCTTTTAATCAGACAATTGCTGCCACAGGAAGATTATCTAGCACCAATCCAAATTTCCAAAATATTCCGATTCGTACTGAGAAAGGAAGAGAGATTCGGAAAGCCTTTAAAGCACAAAAAGAGGGGTGGAAAATTTTATCGGCTGATTATTCCCAGATCGAATTGAGAATTATGGCACATTTGAGTCAGGATCCGGGACTATTGGAAGCATTCAAATTAGAGGAGGATATTCATTCCAAAACAGCTGGAGCTGTCTTCGGAATTCCAACAGAAGAGGTTTTACCTGAGCTCAGACGAACAGCAAAGGTCATCAATTTCGGGATTATGTATGGAGCAGGTCCGTTCAGGATAAGTCAGGAATTGGGTATCCCAA
>CAZBBE010000083.1:0-6066 GCA_964489755.1 uncultured bacterium
GGGTCCATCTGCGTAAATCCAATACAGAGCCTATTATGCGAATCTATGCAGAAGCTCATACGACTAAAGATGCTCAAGAACTGGTTAAACAGGTCAGATCTTGTTTATAAGAAGAATATCCAATATAGAAAAATTTGATATAAATTAGATGAAACAGAAGAAATCTTATGATTCTAGATAAACTATTATATACCAAACCAATTGATCAAATAGGTGCACAAGAGCGAGTGACTCGTCTTTTTTCAAGGAGCATTAAAAAAGATTCCAAAGTTCAAGCTTTGCATCTGGCATTAAGTATGATTGACCTTACAACGCTTGAAGGGAAAGATTCTCCCGGAAAGGTAAAACAACTTTGTTACAAGGCATCTCATTTGCATGATTCATTCCCTGGTTTGCCCAATGTGGCTGCTATTTGTGTTTATCCAACTATGGTATCAATTGCAAAAAAAGCATTGGAAGGCACTGAAATCAACGTGGCATCAGTGGCAACCGCATTCCCCAGTGGAATGGCAGATATGAATTCCAAACTTGATGAGGTGAAATCCGTCATAGATGCAGGTGCTGATGAAGTGGATATGGTAATTTCCCGCGGGAAATTTCTACGGGGTGATTACCAATATGTATCAGATGAAATTGCCCAGGTTAAAGATGCCTGTGGGGACACTCATTTAAAAGTGATATTGGAAACGGGTGAATTGGTCACGTTAGATAATGTTAGACTTGCCAGTGATATTGCCATGGAATCCGGCGCCGATTTTATCAAAACATCTACTGGAAAAGTTTCTCCAGCTGCGACACCAGCTGTTGTGTTAACTATGTTGGAAGCCATTCGTGATTTTCAAACAAAGACGGAAAAAAAAATTGGTATGAAACCAGCCGGTGGTATTGGGAAAGCCAAGCAGGCAATCCAATATTTAGTTATGATTAATGAAACACTCGGAAATGATTGGCTTTCACCAGACTTATTCAGGTTTGGGGCAAGTTCATTGGCGAATGATGTGTTGATGCAAATTGTAAAACAATCAACGGGCTATTATCAATCCAAAGATTATTTTTCTATTGATTAGGGAAAGAATATATTATGCGTAAAACTAAAAATTGGGAATACAGTCCCGCCCCGGAAAGCACAGATCATATCAAATTAAAAAAACAATATGATTTATTTATTAATGGCGAATTTGTCCCCGGTGTTGAAGGGAGATATTTCGATACTATCAATCCATCCAACGAGGAAAAAATAGCTGAGGTCGCAGAAGCTGGAAAAGCAGATATTGATAAAGCAGTATCTTCTGCCAGGAAGGCCTACAATAAAACGTGGTCAAAAATGCTGCCAAAAGAACGAGGGAAATATGTATTTCGTATTGCCCGTTTGCTTCAGGAAAGGTCCCGGGAATTTTCTGTTATTGAATCAATGGATGGTGGAAAACCAATTCGTGAATCTCGAGATGTGGATGTTCCATTATCCTCAGCACATTTTTTCTATTATGCGGGCTGGGCAGATAAACTTGAATATGCTTTCCCGGGAAGAGTGGCAAAACCCCTGGGCGTTGCAGGACAAATAATTCCCTGGAATTTCCCTTTATTAATGGCGGCCTGGAAATTGGCGCCGGCACTTGCAACAGGAAATACAGTTGTGTTAAAACCAGCTGAGACAACACCACTCACAGCCATGAAACTGGCAGAAGTTATTCAGGAAGCAGATTTACCTCCCGGTGTTGTAAATATTGTGAATGGATGTGGCACAACAGGGCAAGCATTGGTTAATCATCGCGATATAGATAAAATAGCTTTTACCGGCAGTACCGAAGTGGGAAAATATATTATGAAAGCTGTGGCAGGATCCGGTAAAAAATACACGCTGGAACTGGGTGGAAAAGCAGCCAACATTATTTTTGAAGATGCTGCGATTGATCAAGCAATTGAGGGTATCGTTAATGCTATCTTTTTTAACCAGGGACATGTTTGCTGTGCAGGATCACGATTATATGTACAAGAAGGTATTGCTGATGAAGTGATATTAAAACTTCAAGGACGAATGGACACATTAATTGTGGGCGATCCACTGGATAAGAATACGGACATCGGAGCCATCAATTCAAAAATGCAACTCGATAAAATTAAAATGTACGTAGACCTTGGTAAAGATGAAGGCGGGACGATTTATCAGTCATCATGCTCACTCCCGAAAAAAGGGTATTGGTTTGCACCTACAATATTTAAGGATGTGAGTCAATCTAATAGAATTGTCCAAGAGGAAATCTTTGGTCCTGTATTGGCGATTCAAACTTTTCGAACAGTGGATGAAGTCATTACAAAAGCCAATAATTCACCTTATGGATTATCCGGTGGTGTGTGGACTGATAAAGGATCCAAAATTTTCAAAGTGACCCAAGATATTCGTGCTGGTGTAATCTGGGCAAACACATTTAATAAATTTGATCCAGGGTCTCCCTTTGGCGGGTATAAAGAAAGTGGCGTGGGCAGTGAAGGCGGCATCGAAGGCCTTATGGGTTATGTGGAATTGGTGTAAATATTTCACCACGAAGAACACTAAGATTCACGAATGAAAATATTTTAGACTTACTTGAAAATAGACAAAAATTACAAATTATAGCCCTTTGTGATTTTTGTGCCTTTTGCCTGCGCTGAGCGGAGTCGAAGTGCGGCAATAAATATTGCTTGGAGAAATAGAATGAGTAAAAGAATTGATATCCAAAAAACATATAAACTATTTATTGATGGGAAATTCCCAAGGACGGAATCTGGACGATATATTAAATGGACAGATAAAAAAGAAACTACAGTAGTAAACATTTGCCGTGGGTCTCGGAAAGATTTTCGCAATGCCGTAGTGTCAGCCAGAAAATCAGAATCTGGTTGGTCATCGCGAACAGCTTATAATCGTGCTCAAATTTTATACAGGATTGGTGAAATGCTTGAAGGTCGAAAAGACCAGTTTATGGCGGAATTAACTTTACAAGGATTAAGCAAAAAACATGCCGAAAATGAAATTGATCAATCCATTGATCGTCTTATCTATTATGCAGGTTGGGCCGATAAATTTCAGCAGGTTTTTAGTCGGGTGAATCCCGTTTCCCTGCCTTATTTTAATTTTACTGTACCGGAAGCCACAGGTGTCGTGGCAGCCATTGCACCAGATAATTCATCACTCCTGGGATTGATATCCATCGTGGCTCCTGTCATTGCCGGCGGAAATGTCATTGTTATTTTGGCTTCGGAATCATTTCCACTTTGTTCTATCACATTTGCAGAAGTACTTCATTTGTCCGATGTTCCTGATGGTGTTGTTAATATTTTGACCGGATATCGAAAAGAACTCCTTGAACATTTTTCATCTCACATGGATGTGAATGCCATGATTTATTGTGGGGATAATACTAAAGAGCAAAAGCTTGTAGAAATATATGCAGCCTTAAATGTGAAAAAAGCTGTTTTGTATCCAAATGATGATTGGATGGATGAAAAATCACAAGGGCCTTACCACATTTTAAAAACACAAGAAATAAAAACAACTTGGCATCCAGTTGGAGTTTGATTGATAATAACCAATAAGGCGGTTAATATTATTCGTTCCGGCGCGGAAGGTTATAATCCCCAAGTTGGGATTATCCTGGGCTCAGGATTGGGTCCATTTGTGGAAAGTGTTGAAGAACAAATCATTTTTTCTTATGATGAACTACCGGGGTTCCCAGAAGCAGGCGTGAAAGGGCATGCGGGAAAACTTATCCTGGGAAGAGTTAATGGAACTGAAGTGGCAGTTTTACAAGGACGTGCACATTATTATGAGTATGGTAAAGCTGATGTGATGAGAACACCCGTTCAAACCATAAAAGAGTTGGGATGTGAAACACTCATTTTAACCAATGCCGCAGGCAGTCTTCTCCCAGAAGCCCAACCAGGAAGTGTAATGTTATTGACGGATCATATAAATTTTACCGGAGTTTCACCATTATTTGGCGAAACTGAAACATCTCGCTTTGTAGATATGGGTGGGGCGTATAATCCGTCTTTATGTGAAAAATTTAGGAACGCAGCCAAAACAAAAAATATAACATTACACGAAGGAGTGTACGTTTGGTTTTGTGGGCCAAGCTTTGAAACGCCTGCAGAAATTCGAACTGCAAAATTATTGGGTGCAGATGCGGTGGGAATGTCCACTGTTCCAGAAGTAATTTTAGCCCGATTTTTTGGATTAAAAGTTGCCGCAGTGTCTATTATAACCAATATGGCAGCGGGCATGGGTGACGAAGATTTGAGCCATACCCAAACAATGGAAAATGCAGGCATGGCAGCAAATGATCTCCAAGCGCTTTTGGGTGAATTTCTTTTAAATTATAATAAATAATTTTTAATAAAGCGGTATTATGCTTCCACAAGAAATCATTCGCAAAAAACGAGATGGTTTACCATTGAGTGATGAAGAAATTCAATATTACATTAAAGGAATCTCCAATGGTGCAGTTTCCGAAAGCCATATTGCAGCCTTTTCTATGGCTGTTTTATTTAAAGGAATGTCAGTTGAAGAAACTTTTTCTCTCACGGACCATATGGTGAAATCGGGGGACAAATTAAACTGGAATGATTTGGATGGACCCGTGGTTGATAAGCATTCCACCGGCGGGATTGGGGATAAGGTCAGTCTCATGTTGGCGCCCATTGTGGCATCCTGTGGAATTTATAATCCAATGATCTCCGGACGGGGTCTCGGGCACACAGGTGGCACGCTGGATAAATTAGAATCCATTCCCGGGTACAATACAACACCAGACAATTCACTTTTTCACAGCGTAGTAAAAAATGTTGGGTGCGCCATTATTGGGCAAACAGCAAACTTAGCCCCTGCGGATAAAGTTATATATGGTGTTCGGGATGTGACAGGCACGGTGGAATCAGTGCCGTTAATTACAGCTTCAATTTTGTCTAAAAAAATTGCCGCTGGATTAGATGGATTGGTCTTGGATATTAAAACAGGGAATGGTGCCTTTGCAAATAATTTGGATTTCGCAAAAGATCTTGGGAATAGCATCATTCAAATCGCCAACCAATTTGGAATGAAAACATCGGCAATTATTACAGATATGAATCAACCGCTTGGCGATACCATCGGGAATGGATTAGAAATAAAAGAAGTCATCGATTATCTAAAAGGTGTCCGAAAGGAATCCCGACTTCATGAAGTGGTTTTAGCATTGGCGGCAGAAATGCTGGTCGTGGCCGGATTAGTGGATTCAACAGATGAAGGTATTCAAAAAGCAAAAGATGGTTTGGATAATGGAAAAGCTGCGGAAACTTTTGAAAAAATGGTCTATGAATTAGGGGGCACAAAAAATATTTTAGATAATACCGATTCACATTTTAAATCAGCATCCGTGGTAAAACCCATTCCCGCAAGCAAATCCGGGTTTATTTTTCAAATTGACTCACGGGCTGTGGGGCTTGCAGTCGTAGAACTGGGTGGCGGGCGAAAAAACGCCAGTGATTCCATTAATCATAACGTGGGACTAACTCACGTTTTAGGATTGGGTGAAAAAGTTGAAGTGGGACAACCTTTGGCTTACGTTCACGCACAAAATGAAGATCAGACAAACATGACAATTCAATTAGTGAATGATGCTTACGCTATTTCGGAATTTCCACCTTCCCACACACCAACAATTATTGAATATTTAAAATAAATTTTCCTCCAAAAAAATAGTATGAATGAACCTTCAAAAATAAAACGCGGAGTTGATTTAGAACTTCAGATCGAATCCCTGGCCTATGGCGGGATGGGTTTGGCCCGCAAAGATGACTTTGTCATTTTTGTAAAAGGTGGCATTCCAGGCCAAAAAGTAAATGCCCGTATTTATAAAAAGAAAAAGGGATATGCGGAAGCTCGTGTACAACACGTTTTAAAAGAATCACCCAATGCGGTGGAAGCACCATGTAACCATTTTGGAACATGTGGTGGATGTAAGATCCAGAATTTATCCTACGAAGAGCAACTAAAGGAAAAAACCCAACAAGTAGAAGATGCTTTTCGTCGGCTAGGTGGATTTTTGGATT